>CALHBQ010000037.1 GCA_937930815.1 uncultured Saprospiraceae bacterium
AACAAAGCACATGAGTTAGTTTTGGAAGTATTCCCTAACCCTGCAACGGATGAGGTGAATATCAACTTACATGGCATGCAATCAGATGGGAAAATCATGATTTTTGACCTTACGGGAAAAATGGTTTTCTCTCAAAAAACAGAAGCGGATGACTCAGAAATGATTATCAACTTAAACACTGATCAATTCTCCAACGGAATTTATATGGTCAGAATGGCGAGTGAGGAATTGAGTTTGACGAAACGATTGGTGATCCAGAAGTGATGATTTTCAGATTATAGTGAAAGCGGGCAACCAAAATTTTGGTTGCTCGCTTTTTCTTATTGAAGTTGTTTGAAGTTTTAGTTCAGAAGTGAAAATTAGAACAGAAAAAGTAAAAATGAATCGTTTCATAATCATTGGTTTATTAACAAGTCTTTAAGTTAAAAAGGATTGTAATTTAGTTATTTTGGAGGAAAAGTCTTTAGTTTTTCCTCGTATTCATTCTCCCTCTCAAAACATCAATCCGCATACGATGATGTCGTTGCAATACAATCGGATAAAAATTCCCCAAAACATTAAAAACTAAAACAGCAACTCCCAAGGCAACTAATCCTTTGATAATCAAATAGATACCCACAAAATTCAGTATGATAAGAGGAAACAAATGCCCAAATTCAGACTTCTTAGATTGAACTTCTAAATTGTTGATGCCACTCAATGTGCCATCGAAATGTTTGGCTTGTTGCGCTTTACTTCGCCAAACGGTTGCGAGTAGAAATTTTCTAAACCACTCAACTTTGAGGGTTTTGAAAAGCCGTTTAAATCGCATTGGCTGATTGACTTTGTAGTATGAATTTGGAAGCAAATTCTGAGTCGGTAAAGCAAAACCTGCGAATGCAAAAATACCTGTTATAAACATGTTGATAACCCAGGCCATGAAAATAATCATCACCCATGAGAGGTTTCCGAATACTTCAACGTTGCTTAATAGCTTAAAGGATTGTTGAATTAGGAAAAGGGAAAGAAGGATTAATAGGAGTTTTTTCGGCATTGGAAGTCGATCAAAATTATTGTTTAGGATTAAAGTTTAGAACAGAATGTAAAATAAATAATGCTATTAGAACAAAGTGTAAATCAATACTTAATGTGTGAATTTTTAAAAAGAAACTCATTTTTATTACTAAGGAAAAGTATATTGCTAAAAAGAATAAGAAAAAAGTAGTAAAAATCATTCCTTCCCTTGGCCTAAAAAAGGTCAAAAAAGAATTGAAATATAGTAGTGAAATAATAACCCATAGATTAATTCCCATTATTCTCATAAGTGGAATCTTCTGTTCCATAATGAATACAGTAAGAAATACAAACCATAATCCTATTAATCCAATCCATTTAAAAATCTGATGATTTTGTTGCAATTTTTTATTCTTATTTTCATCTAAAATCACTTTTCGTTTTTTTGTTAAAAACATTTAAAGATAAAATTGTCGTCCCCACAAAAGGTGATTGCGAGATTGCGACGAATCAAAATTAACCAAAATTTATATTCTACCTACCTTCGCCCCGTGCCATCAAAACCAGTATATACAGAAGTCGAAGGACAACGATTGAAGTTGAGTAATCTCGATAAAGAGTTATACTCCACCAAGTCGTATACTAAAGCGGAGGTGATTTCCTATGCTTTGGAGATTGCGCCGTTGATGTTGCCCTATGTGAAAGGGCGACCGTTGACGTTGATTCGATTTCCAGATGGAGTGGGAGGGAAGACTTTTTATGGAAAAAACAAACCCTCTTGGACGCCTGATTGGGTGCCGACGACCTACCTGCCGTGGGATGAAGAAAACGAGTATTTGTTGGCCAACGCCGCTCCTCATTTGGTTTGGTTGGCCAACCTCGCTGCGCTCGAAATTCATACGATGAACAGCACCATCAATCAAATCAATCTGCCTGATCAGTTTGTGGTTGACCTCGATCCGGATGAAGATTTGACCTTTGACAATGTACGTGATTTGGCTTTTGAAATAAAAGAATTTTTAGAGTCATTCGGTTATTTTCCTTTCGGGAAATTGTCGGGTGGAAAAGGGATTCACCTCGTTGTTCCAATCATTCCAAAATGGGATTATGAAACCATGATGGTGACCATAAAAGGTTTGATGAAGGACTTTATCAAAACGCATCCTGATACCACTTTGATGGTTCACAAAAACCGTCGAAAAGGAAAAACGCTCCTCGATATTTATCGAAATCATCCGGGCAATACGACCATCGCGCCATACAGTTTAAGGGGCAAAGTGGGCGCTCCAGTTTCCATTCCACTGACTTGGGAAGAGATGAAAACAGTTCCTTCAGCGCAGGCATACGATTTGGATCAGACGTTAGAGTATATTCGAAAAAACGGAGATGCTTGGGTGGGTTTTAAAGAAAAAGCTGCGAAGCTGCATGACCAAACCATCATGGTTCCAGTCTCTAAAGACTTGAAAGATTATGATGGAAAAAGGAATTTTTCAAAAACAGCCGAACCTGATTCTAAGAACGAAAATTTTGACCCAACTGCAGTCAATAATAAGTTTGTAATTCATCTGCATCATGCGACCAATTTGCATTACGATTTGCGATTGGGCGAGGAAGGTGTTTTGAAATCATGGGCGATTCCAAAAGGTTTGCCGATTGAAAAAGGGGTAAAAAGATTGGCCATTCAAACCGAAGATCATCCAGCCAAATACATTGATTTTGAGGGAGTTATACCAAAAGATGAATACGGCGGTGGACAAATGTGGGTTTTCGAAACAGGTGATATTCATTGGTTGAAAAAGACACCCAAGAGTTTCCGTTTTCAATTGACGGGCAAGTCGCTCAATGCCACTTTCTCACTTTATAAAATAAAAGGAAAAGAGTGGATTGTCGAGCGAACTGAATCTGCGAATTTAGAAGCATTCACAGTCGGTATCAAACCCATGTTGGCAGATGCCGCAAAAGAACTCCCCGCCAAAAAAGATGATTATCAATACGAAATCAAATGGGATGGCATCCGCGTTTTGTATTATAAAAGAAAAGATGAAGTTAAACTCATCAGCCGCTCAGGGCGGGATATCATTGACCAATTTCCTGAGTTTGCAGATGGTAAGTTTTTGAGAGTTGAAAACGCCATCATCGACTGCGAGTTGGTTTGTTTGGATGAAAAAGGGAAACCAATTTTTTCCGACATCATTTCCAGAATGCATCGCATCGGAAAGACCAATATTCAAATGGCAGTGAAATCAAAACCTGCTTACCTATACGCTTTCGACTGTTTGTATTTAGATGGAAAAAAGTTGATTTCGCATCCACTTTCGCGGAGAGTGGAATGGTTGAAAGCCATTTTCAAAAAGAACAATCTCTCTCGTGTCAGCGATACTTTCGAGGATGGTCAACAGATTTACGATGCTGCTCAAGCCATGGGCCTCGAAGGTGTCATGGCCAAGAAAAAGACCAGTAAATATTCCCCCGGTAATCGAAACTCAGCTTGGCAAAAAATCAAATTCAGAGAAACCTTCACTGCTCATATCATCGGCTACACCAAAGGAAAAGGCGATCGAGTTGAGATTTTCGGAGCGCTACATCTCGCCAACCCAGATGGCGATAATTGGAAATATTATGGAAAGGTAGGAACGGGTTTCGACCAAAAAAAGATGAAAGAAATCTGGAACCAAATCGAAAAATTAGAGACCATTTCAAAACCAATCAAAGAAGCTGTCGAGGAAGAAAATCGGACTTCGTGGATTTTGCCTTCTTATATGTGTGAGGTGACTTTTGCTTCCTATGCTTCGACTGGGACGCTGCGGGAGCCTGTTTTTATGAGGATGTGGTTGAAGGATTGACAGTTGGCAGTTTTTCAGTCGGCAGTCGGCAGCCCACGAATTTATTCGTGGTAATCGGCGGAGCCAGTTGCCATGTTGCCATGGTTGCCAGTTGTTCATAAGTGACGAGTTCACATCTCGTTTGAAATCCGCGAAAATCTGCGTGTATCCGCGTCACCTGTCCGCCGCGGCTGATCCGCGTTCCACTAAATCGCTCAGGACAAGTCGCTCTGAGAAACCTCTTTCACCATAAAAAAACCATCCTCCCCCTGCTTCTGATAAAGCGGCATCAACATCAAACCCGATTCACGAGCGACGATATCTCCAAATTTATTTTTACCTAAAATCTGACCTTTTTCAATTGGTTGGAAATTTTTGAAACCAGGGAAAAGTTCAAATTCTTCACCTTCCTCAATAGAGTAGGAGTAAAGTAGTTCGGTAACCTTTGGAAGGTTTTTGGAATAATCGAGAAGCATTTGGTCGTGGATGTTTTCGACATCATCTGCATCAACGCAACCAATACTTCGCAGGCAATTAACGATGGCAGCGACACTTCGATTGACAGCTTGCGGCTCTTTGTGCTGACCTGCTTCAAACGTAACTGCCGTCATTTTTACAGGGAAATTTTTATCATCAAAAAAGTGCAACGTCGTTCCTTTCAATCCGCGAATCAATCCTTTGATAACTGGTGCGTGCAATTGACTGCCGATGATCAAGCTATCAGGATCATCATTTACAATCGTAAAAATACCGCCAAAGGCGGAGGTGGTATGAATGTCCAAAACGACAACTTCATCTGGTTGGTAATGTTGGATTTCCTTTTTGACTAAATATAAAATCTCTTGAATTTCAACTTCCTCTGGTGCTAAATGATTCGGCCGACTTTTTAAAATACGTGTCATATTTTCACTCAGCCATTGCCGATTCAGGTCTTTTTTGATAAAACGTTTTCCTTCTTTATATGCTTGTTTATTTCCAACCAAACCGATAAATCTCCCTTTAAATTTAAAAGTAGGATTCCTCATTGGCTCAATCTCAAGCATTTGAAAAATGATTTCTAATGCCTTGATTCCTGCTGGCTCGTTGCCATGCATTCCTCCAAAACAAATAAATAAAGGCCCTTTTTCCTCGCCTTCGTATGTT
>CALHBQ010000038.1 GCA_937930815.1 uncultured Saprospiraceae bacterium
CATAGTTGAAATAGTTAATCATTTCTTCAATACGAACTGCATCTGGTGGAGGCATCGCATGATCTTGTTTTAGAAATCGGCGAATCATGGAGTAGGAAGCCTTGTCCACATCTATTGAAAAGGTTGAAGTGCTTTCTGCTGTTGTTTTTATAAATTGGTTTTCTACAATTTTGGAATATTCTTCAGATGATTGTTTTGGCTGGCTTAGTGTAACATCTGGATTTTCCGTCTCTTTTTTAGGCTCTATTTTTTCGCCCACGGGCGTACCAGTTAATTGTAACTCTTTTTTAATTTGCTCTTCTGGAATTGAGCCAGTTCTAATACCATCAACCATATAAAAAGTAGATGCATCTCGACCACCTCTCATATAGAGCGCATCTCCTTCGTCGCCTGATGATACCCCAGCAGCATTGGCTGCAATTGCGCCAATATTTCGTGTTGGTAATTTTTTTAATTGCTCACTTGTTAGCGTTCCTCCGGAGGTCGTTTGGTCTTGTTCTTTTAGAGGAGCTGTATATTGGGTCGTATTAACTTTTTTACGAGCAGGTAATTTTTTCAATTGACTGTTAGTAAGACTGCTCATTGTTTTTTGTGCAAGCTTCCCACGCTTCAACTTTTTTCTTTTTGAACGACGGCTTCTTGAATTGGAATAGCTTGTATTATTTCTACCCATCGTAATAGTTGATCCTGAAGTTGTCATGTCGTGAGAAACGAGTGGAACTTTATATTCTATGACCACTACTTCATCAAGATCCACACCTCCTAAAGATAGTTGGATATCTGCTTTATTTGATTGACCCCCATAAACAATGATGCTTGTTAATCTTTCAGTTGCATAGCCAACATAAGTAGCTTCCAAATCATAGGTGCCAGGGTCAATGTTAGGAAAATTGTAAAAGCCGTCAAGGTCTGTATCTGTTCCCGTTACCAATGAACCATTTTTAATAAGCGTAACTGTCCCATAAAGAATTGGCTCACCAGTATCTTCATCTGTAACTTTTCCAGTTAGAGAAGTTTGAGCGATGAGTTGACCACCCATTATGATTAGAATTGTAATCAATATATTTTTCATGATTTTCTTTTTTTGAAAATTTGATATGCAAGTTCAAGGTGTTTTGATCGGCTTAATAAATATGGAAGTCAAGCATATTTTGAACGGTGTGACTTAATTCTCTTGCAGGAAGTTTTTTTACTGGACTTGGAATTGGAGGATTAAAGAATCTGCTGGCTTGTAGGCTTAATCGAAATCTTTTTAATTGCTCAGTAGTTAGACCACAACATGAAGTTTGATTCGACCTAACCAATGGAACTTTATACTCTATTATAACAACATCTTCCAAGTTAGCCCCTTGCCCTAATTCGATATCTAATTTATTAGATTTTCTACGAGTGACAATTACGTCTGTAATTCTTGTAGGAGAGTATCCGACATAAGTCACCTTGACATCATATGTTCCTGCATCTATATTCGCAAAGTTGTAAAAGCCATCAAGGTCGGTATCAGTACCAGTAATCAATAAGTCATCTTTGTAAAGTGAAACCGTTCCAAAAAGAATCGGCTCACCTATTTCTCCATCGGTAACTTTTCCCGTTAAGGAAGTTTGGGCAAAACTTTGAATGCTTATCAAAATGCAAATGAGTAGTAATATATTTTTCATTATTAAGAATTTTTAAATTTTAGAGAGATAGAAAAAGTGGAGTTCGATGCAGCCCTCTAAGTACGCGTCAGTGCTTTACTCTAAATATACGTCAGTGCTGCGCTCGAACTCCTATTCGATTTGTTACGGATTCACCACCACCAATTTCTCTGTTTGAGACATGGTCTCATTTGAAATTTTCACGAAATAAGTCCCTGCTGCAAGCGATGCAATATTTTCTTGATATGAATCTTTGGCGCTTGATTTTTTGATGGTTTGGCCGTTGTTGGTTTGTAATTCGATTTCCCAATTTCCTTTTGGGAGGTCGATGGTGAAAATTTCAGAAGTAGGGTTTGGGTAAACATGTAGAGCGAGCGATTGAGCAGTTTCTGAATTCTCTTTTCCAAAATGACAATGATTGTCTGTGATAAATTTGTTGATATGATTCGTCATGAAATGTGACAAATAAGAGATAGATTCCGTTTCTCCATCCCAACCTGCTCTTCCTTTTATAGGAAAAAGTAATTGAGTGATTCCAAGATCTCTTCCTACTTTAAATTGAGTAGCAGACATGTTGATGTCATTGTCAGTAAAAGTGATGATGAACTTTGGATGATTTCCCTCCTTCCACTTTATGACATTGATTGCATCCTGATAAGCAGCAGGCATGCTCTCTTGTTCATCACCACCTCCGACGGCGTATTGCTTTTGCATAAAATCGACAAACGATTTTAGGTTTGTTGTTTTTTCAAAAGTGCGAGTAAGGTATTCGTCCTGTTGGTCACGGTAGAGTACTGCACTGATTTCCAAATCCCAATCCCTCCAGTCAATTTTCATATCTCTCAAAACTTCTGGGATAGACGTTTTGAAATCTTCCATTACTGGTCTCATAGAACCTGTTGCATCTATCAAAAAACAGACTTCTATTTTCTGATTGCAAAAAGTTGATTTTGCGTTTTGCGAAAAACCGAGGCAGATAATTAGTAGAGAAAAAGCAGTTATCAATAAATATCTCATGGCATAACGGTTTTGCTCCCGACGAGGTCGAGACGGTTAAAAAATGACCAATGAATGGTTTAAAATATCTTGATTGGTGTTCTCAAAAAAGAAGACTCATCGGGCGAAAAACATGAAGAATATATTAGAAAATATTCACTCAACGAGTCTTCATTATAACAGCACAAAAAAACTTTCCCACGGTGGGAAATATTACAGCCATGTAATAATCTTTGTTTTCAGATGGCTTGGGGCTTTTCAGAGCTTTTTTGGTTCTTGTATGATTCAAATATCTAATGATTTGACGTTTTGTACTAACCTACTGTAGCTAATAAGTCAGGTTTCTAATTTTGTCATTTATACTTCTTTTTTAGAAAACTGATTTATTCAAACCTACTTTTTTGCAAAACCTTTCTATCTAATTACTTTTGCGACTTCGTTTTTCAAACCAGAAAAAATCTTAAATCAGAATTGCAGTATTTTTTATTGCAAAATTTTAATATATCCTACACACAACATGGCATCAAAAAAAATCAAAACAGCACTTATTTCGGTCTATCATAAAACCGGTTTGGAGCCGATCGCGCAAGAATTAAAAAAGCAAGGCGTCACGATTTACTCTACAGGAGGAACTCAACGAAAAT
>CALHBQ010000039.1 GCA_937930815.1 uncultured Saprospiraceae bacterium
GCTTGTAAATCACTTTTAAAAATACGAACATTATTATAGGCCAAAACAATGCGTCCCGTATCAATTCCAGTCTGTATCTTGAAAGTATCTATAATAAACGAATCGGCAGAAATTGTATCTATTACAATCGAGTCCATTGTCAAAGTATCTGGTTCTTTCATTTTAGAAATGAGTGTATCCGCTTTCATAAACAAAGAATCTCCCTCAACGATACTTACAAAAAGTGGTCTACCTCCTTTTGTTTTGACATAATTGCTTTCCTTGTCGTAGTCTGCTGCGTTTGCGTACAATACAAAATTTTGAACCGTATCTCTCCAAACCACATTTCCCTCAGCGATGCCCATTCCGGTTACATCATCAAAATCTAACTTATCAGCAATGATAGTTTGTGCTCCGTCTTTGACCTCAGACCTTCCACTTGTTCTGTAAGTTTTATTTTTTGCATCATAAAAAATTTCATCAGCAACCACATCTTGTTGTTCATCTTTATATCGCGCATTTCCAATTAAAAACGTTTGGTCATTTTTTTCATCGTATTTAATCAAATCCGCGGTGGCATTACGGTTTTCGTCTTTAAATTTGGCATTGCCTTCAAGTGTATAAATGCCTGTTGCTCCATCATAAACGATGACATCAGCTTCGGCTTCCTGTGCATCTTTTACATATTGAGCATTTTGATAAAATTCCGCTTTTTTATTTTTAATATCATAAAAGCCTCCCTCGCAATAGATTTTTCCGTTGTCTTTGGTTGAAATTAGGGTTGGTCCAAGAAAGTGAACCACCCGCGTTTTGGTATTAAACCGAAGCGTATCTGCTTTAAGACTAAACTCTGGATTAACCACCAGTACATCCTCTTTAAAATAAGCGACATCGAAAGCGGTATAATAATATCCCTTTTGACTGGTCAATTGGGTTGTATCATTTGTAAAGGTTGCGCCAGAGACATACGTCGCAATTTTAGTATTCATATCATATAAAAGAGAATCCGTGAAAAGCTTTTGATTTTTGTTGAGCAAAACGACGTTTTCAAAAAGTTTTGCCTGCTTTGTCAATCCGTTGTAGTTGGCACTATCTGCAAAAACATTTAAAGTATCTCCTTGCTGTATCAAGACATTTCCTTGAGCAGTTACTTGTGTTTCATTTTTAATAAAAGCAGAATCACAATACAAATAAATACTATCTTGACGCATCTCGACTTCTCCCAACAACCGCTGATAGGTATTTGCACCTTCAACGATGTATTCAAAAACATTGGCAAAATCTACCATTACCTTTTTGGTCGTATCGGGAGATTCATTGATTTCTTGTGCCTGCATACCTGTTGCATTCACAAAAAGAAAGAAAAGAAAAACCGCCTTTAGAAGTATCTTATTCATAATCGGGACAAGGATAAAAGAAAAAAGCCTTTCAACCAAAACGGCTGAAAGGCTTTTTACTATTTAAAGAACCTGTTAAGGTTTTTTATTTCTGAACAACGAAAGGAATAGTTTTGATTCCGTCTGCTGTTTCAAGGTGTACCATGTAAGAACCAGAAGCATAATTTCTTAAATCATATTCCAAAGTTGTTGTTTGCACATCTTCATATTGATTTTGGAAATGAATTTTTCCAGTCATGTCAACTATCTTAACATTCAATACTTCTGCATTTTCAATCAACTCAAGGTTGATATTCAATTCATTAGCAGTTGGGTTAGGATAAACTTGAACGATATTTTCGTCAGATAACTCTTTAACTGGTACAGGCTTAACAACATTTAGTCTAACAACAGGAACAAGATCAGTACCAAATCCAATAATGCTATACTCTTGTCCAGTACCTCCTACATCCAATAGAGAAGCATATCTTGGAGCACCAAGTGAATCAGATCTCAGTCTCATTGCTCCATAATTTACGTCATCATTTGCTAAAAAGAATAATGAGTTATCTGAAACATCTGCATACTCAATTAAAGCAACATAGTGCTTATTTGCTTTTAATGGAACCAAATCACCATCAATATTGATTGGAACAGTCAAAAGCATATCATCTTCAGTCCCATCAAAGGTATATCCACTGAACGATACGATTCTAAACTCATCGTCAATTTGAGCCATTCCATCTTCATTCAAATCTCCATCCCATTCCAACAGTTTGATGGTGATAAAACTATTTGCTGGCAAAGCAGATGCATTTGCGACACCGAAAGTAATGTCTTTAGCTAAAGATCCTTCATTTGGGATATAGTAAGAACAACCATAACCAAAAGAAGCATCAGCCGCTGGAGCAACATCACGTGTAGCACCATTTTCCTTTGCAAACAATCCTTCTGTTACTTCAAACTCAAAAGTAATTGCATTGTTTTCAAGGTCAGTATCTGTACCATCAGAAGTAAGCGAGTAAGTTCCAACATAGTTAGCGATTGCAGCATCTGGCGTAAATGAACCAAAAGGAACATTCTCTGCTAACGAGTCAATTGCAATTGTCCCATAAGCTTGGTCAGCTTCATAAACAAGAGCACCAGTAGCACTATTTTGAATACGAACATTAAGATTTACATTTTCAGCAGCAAGACCACCAACATTTTCTACATCAACCAAAAATCCAAATTCATCAACTTGGCATGCCGGAGTTGAATAGTTTGGTGGAATCGCAAAGAAATTAGTATTTGCTTGCATATCCAAAACCTCAGGTCTTGTAATTACCATGATATCATCAATCGTCCAATAGTAGAAATCTTGATTGTAGATAAACTTAACTTTCACTGTTGAACTTCCTTGTAAGCCTAAACTTGAAGGAATATTCACCGTTCTCATTCCATTAAAAGCAGCATCATTTGCCATCATACCTTCGTTGGCATTTAATGTAGCAGACCATGTAGCGCCATCATCAATACTGAAAGCAACACCTGTGTGCGGTTGACTATTGTCAGCTTCATTCAAGATACGAGTATCACTAAAGAAGGTAATTGACAATGGTGCAGTTACTGTATCCAAGTTCATAGTTGGAGAAATAATCTCACCAATGTATTGACCGTATGGGAATGAAGCAGGTAAATTTGCTTGGTCACCACCATATCTCATGTAAAAGAAGTTAACTCCTACTGCTCCATTTGCAGCAGATGGAGAAGCAATAGTTGAACCTGTAGCATTTCCAAATAGTGGACCTGATACTCCTGTAGGATAATAAGTCCATTCCATTGTATCAACTCCATCGTTATCTATAGTGTTGATTGTCCAACCATTGAGGCCTCCATCAAATTGTTCTTCAAATAGAACATCTTGAGCATTTACTGAGAATCCTACAAATAATAATAGGATTGCGGAAGCTAAAACTTGTGTAAAAAATTTCTTCATGTTTTATACAATTTAAGAATTAAGAATGTATTTTTTTTCTAATATATAAGTAAATGTAAATTTATGAATATTTCCCATCAAGGTTGGTATATAAACCACCCAAGTCGCAAAAGTTGCACTTCTTAACATGACTAATCATTGGTTTTGACAAATAGGTAACAAAACTCAAAAAAATAGGTCTATGAAGTAGGGGTGTCCTCAATTCTTGCTGTCGATACTTCAAAATAGAAGTTCTTATAAAAATTCTGTGATTCAAGTCGACTTCTAAGTGTAAAACTTCTACTTCGTATCGGTCAATAAATTTTACACTTTGAATTGACCACTGAATTTGGTTAAGAACGAAAGTAAATAGCAAGATTTTATCAATATGTCCGTTTTTCGATTATCTTGCATAAAAATTAATTTTGAGAAAGTCAAGTAATTTGATGGATGTGGCAACTTTTTTGATATTCAATACGTATTAACTTTACAATTCCTAAAAACTTTCCTGAACATATGCGTCAATTAAAAATTACCAACAAGATTACCAAGAGAGAAAGTGTAGCTCTCGATAAATATCTAAACGATATTGGTAAAATCTCTATGCTCACACCTGACGAAGAGGCTGAAATGGCTCGACGTATCAGAGAAGGTGACCAAGAAGCATTACACAGATTAACTCAAGGAAATCTAAGATTTGTGGTTTCGGTAGCGAAACAATATCAAAATCAAGGACTTTCTCTAAGTGATTTAATCAACGAAGGAAATGTCGGTTTGATGAAAGCTGCCAAAAGATTTGATGAGACCAAAGGTTTCAAATTTATCTCTTACGCAGTTTGGTGGATCAGACAATCAATCCTTCAGTCTATAGTTGAATACTCAAGAATCGTAAGATTACCGCTTAATAAGGTGGGTTCCTATAATAAAGTCAATGAGGCTTATATCACTTTTGTTCAAGCAAACGAAAGAGAACCTTCGACTGAAGAATTGGCTGCTGTTTTGGAAATGAAGCCAAAAGAAATCATCAGAATGATGAAAGGCAACGGTCGCCACCTATCTATGGATGCTCCGTTGAGCGGAGACGAAGGTGACTCAACGATGTTGGATGTCTTCCAAACTTCTGAAGAAGGCTTAAGTCCTGATAATAGTTTGATGGAACAATCATTGAAAGATGAAGTGCAAAATGGTCTTTCTATTCTTTCACCTCGTGAGGTTGAAGTGCTTTCTTCTTACTATGGTTTGAATGGATATAAATCTCTTACACTTGAGGAAATCGGAGAACTTTACGGTTTGACAAGAGAAAGAGTACGCCAAATAAAAGAAAGAGCCATTCGAAGACTTCGAAAGTCTTACAATCGAAATGCTTTGCGCTCCTATTTAGGATAATCAATAAAAAAATCCACTTCAAAAGAAGTGGATTTTTTTTGTCTAAAATGTAAACTTGAGACTAAAACTACGTAAACAAGTAAAGAACCGTTTAAAGCTTCATATACTTTCGCCTCTATTCCTAAAAAAAGTGCTTTAGAAATTTTTCTTTAGCATTCTAAAAATTATTGTTGAACCTTCTGAATGAAGATGCTCCTTCTCGTGTGTATCTCTGTTCTAAAAATTTGAATTGAAGATGAAGATAGGAATCATTAAAGAGCGTAAAAATCCACCAGACAATAGGGTTCCATTGAGTCCTTCGGTTTGTGCTGCCATTATCGCACAAGGAATTGAGGTCGTCGTAGAGCCATCTGATTCCAGATGTTTCAAAGATGAAGAATACAAAATGGCAGGTGTTCCCTTGAAAAATGATTTATCTGATTGTGATGTCCTGATGGGAGTCAAAGAAGTTCCAATTGATAGTTTGGTATCAGGAAAAACTTATTTCTTCTTTTCTCATACGATTAAAGAACAATCATACAATCGTAAGTTGTTGCAAAACATTATAAAGAAGGACATCAATATGATTGATTACGAAGTTTTGACCGATGCAACAGGAAAACGGGTGATAGCCTTTGGTAAATTTGCTGGGATGGTTGGAGCGCATAATGGCCTGTGGACTTATGCTCAAAGAACTAAATCTTTCGAATTGCCTCGAATGAAAGACCTGCCAGGTTACGAAGAAGCGAAAAAGGTTTATGCTAAATTGGAATTACCTCCAATCAAAATTGTTTTGACTGGTTCGGGAAGAGTAAGTTCGGGAGCAGCTCAAGTTTTATTGGATATGGGAATCAAGAAAATAGAACCGCGCGATTTTCTAAAAAAAGAATTTTCTCACGCTGTTTTCACACAGCTTGATTGTAAGGATTATGTAAAAGCTCGAAACAATACACCTTTCGAAAAAAAGGAATTTTATAAATTCCCAAAGCGATTTGAAAGTATTTTCTTGCCTTATACTAAAGTGGCCGATATTCTCATCAATGGGATCTTTTATGATAAAAATGCCCCTGCTTTTTTTACTAAAGAAGATATGAAGTCGCCTGACTTTAATATAAAAGTCATTGCAGATGTCACTTGTGATATTGCACCAGAAAGTTCTATTCCTTCTACGCTTTACGCTTCTACGATTGCCGAACCAGTTTTTGGATACAACCCAAAAACTGAGATGGAAGCTCCACCCTACTCCGATGAAGTAGTTGATGTCATGTCTATCGATAATTTGCCGAATGAATTGGCAAGAGATGCTTCTGAAAAATTCGGAAATACTTTCTTAAATCTTGTTTTAAACGAGTTAAAAAAAGGAACTGATAGTCGAATGATTAAGGATGCGATGGTTACTTCCAATGGACAATTAACAGAGAAATTTAAGTATTTGACGGATTATGTTTCGGAAGGAATGGAGGCTATTTAATTCAGGTTGTGATGCAATAAATCTGTACTTCGAGCGAAGCCGAGAAGCACAAGGACAAAGAACTGATTTCTATCTTTGTTCTTCTCGGCTTCGCTCGAAGTACGCATTTGTGCTTGATTGCACTATGAATTACTTAAGTAAATTTTCAATTTTACTAAAAGGAA
Source organism: uncultured Saprospiraceae bacterium (assembly GCA_937930815.1). GTDB lineage: Bacteria > Bacteroidota > Bacteroidia > Chitinophagales > Saprospiraceae > JAGQWW01. The sequence continues at coordinate 6,313 of CALHBQ010000039.1, forward strand.
GAACAAGCTCAATTGCGCCTTGCGCATAAGGAGCAACCTCGTAAGGGTTGTAGTAAAATTCCAACCCATCGTTGGTCATTCCAACGTTTTCAGGTAAGGTAAATTGATCATTTTCAAACCAAAAACCTGATTCAGAAAGCGATATAGGCATAGGTACTTTTACTTCTTTTCTAAAATTGATTTCAACCAATTTTTTGATAGCCGAAATATCTTTTACAAGATCAATCAGTTTAATTATTTGCCCAGTTTCTTTACTGAATATTTTTTTAGTGACATAATAATTGGGATGCGCACCACCTGTATAACTGTAATTGTGCATGCTTATCGCAAAATAAGTGGAATCCGAAAATGTAACATCGACCGTCGATTCGATACTCCAGTTTGGCGTCGGAAAATCTAAGTCGTCAATAAAGTCTCTAAATTCTTCTTCCAACTCCATGATTGCAGTGTCAATGGTCACGACATTTCCATCATTGCCGCCCTCTCCCATGACCATGCTATTGATCAAAAATTCTTTGATAGTTCCGTTGACTGAATTTCGCAAATCTTCGTTTCCATCTTCAATTTCAGGGTACTTCAATTTTAAATCTAAGCATCGACCTTCTTTCGAATTACAATCACCCAACTTCTTTTCAATTTCATGATTTTTGATTGAAAGGGGCTTCTTGGTCAAACCAAGTTTATCACAACTCCCCATCAAAACAACCAGCAGAAATAATCCTAAAACTCGCATGGGCTTAATTATTCTTCAATTGATGCTTTCATTTTTTCTGTACTTTCCAACAATTTGAGTGCTTCAATAACACCACTCAAATCACCATCAATCACAGTTTGTAAACTATGATTTTTGTTATCACCATCTAACCGATGATCTGTCACTCGATTTTGAGGATAGTTATAAGTTCTAATTTTTTCGGAACGGTCACCTGAGCCTACTTGGGACTTTCTATCAGCCGCCAATCCATCTGCATGCTCCTTTCGTCTTTTGTCTTGAATCTCTTGAATCAATCGGCCCATCGCAATGTCTTTATTTTTATGTTGGGAACGGCCGTCCTGACTTTCAGCAACCGTACCAGTTGGAATGTGCGTTAAACGCACAGCCGATTCCGTTTTATTTACGTGCTGACCACCTGCCCCACTCGATCGATAAGTATCCACTCTAATTTCATCTTTTCGAATATTGACATCTTCCAATTCCAACTTCGGGATAACCGCAACGGTAGCTGCGGAGGTATGAAGTCTCCCTGCCGATTCTGTTTTAGGTACACGCTGTACTCGATGGGCACCCGATTCGAATTTCAAAGTACCATAAACTTCATCTCCGGTGACTTCCAAAACAATCTCTTTATAGCCTCCAGAACTCCCTTCATTAATCGTAATCACCTCATGCTTAAACTTTTGCGCATCAAAATATTTCATATACATTCGATACAAATCACCTGAAAAAATTGCTGCCTCGTCTCCTCCAGTACCTGCTCTGATTTCGAAAATCACATCCTTGGTGTCTTCTGGATCTTTAGGAATCAAAAGAATTTTGAGTTTGTCTTCAAGTTCTGTTTTTTGAGGATTTAGCGCTTTGATTTCGTCCTGCGCCATTTCTTTCATCTCTGGATCGCCGAGCATTTCTTTCGCTTCATCCAGATTACTCATGACCTTTGCATATTCTCGATACACATTGACGACCTCGGTCATCCCTTTATATTCCTTATTTAAGTTCGACCACTTTTTGTTATCAGAAATAACGGTTGGGTCACTCAATTGATCTTGAATGTAAAGAAACTTATCTTCGATTGCTCTTAATTTATCCAGCATTTTATTGAAAATTGATAGTATGTTTTGAAACAAATACGATAACAAACAAATGTCAGGCAATGGTTCCTGACGAAGAAGTGAAAGACCAGCTAACGAAAAAATTGCTGTATTGAAATCATATAAAAAATTTAGAATCGCAAAAATACTATTTTATATGATTTTCGAGACAAGTACTTTAATTTTCCAAAAAAGCCAAAACTACCAACCCAAAAACAGATTGTCGTAATATCTCTAATGCGCGAGAAATATGATACTCTACCGTTTTTACAGAAATATCTAATTGTTGTGCAATCTCTTTGTAGCTAAGTTCTTCAAATCGACTCAGCTTAAAAATCAACTTGCTTCTTTCAGGAAGGGCTTCGATTTTTTCGTAGATAACTTTCAAATTTTCTTTGGAAAGCAATTCACTTTCAGGAGTTGTGATGTTTAGTTCTAAAGAGGAGGCATGATATTTTTGTAGCCGCTCATCAAGTTTTTTGCTTTTTCGAAGATAATCTATAGAACGAAAAATTACGGCCTGTTTTAAATAACCATAAACTGTCTTTTCAATATTGATAGAAAGTCGTCGTTCCCAAAACTTAATAAAAACCTCTTGAACCATATCCTCTGCAACATCCAAATCAGAAACCAATCGAAATGCAACATGCACCAATTGGTCATAATGCTTATTGAATATTAAATCAAAAGCAGGTTGATTTCCAGCCTTCACCTTGTTTAGAAGTTCTTTTTCCGTCATTAATACAATTTAAATTGGCTAATCCTGATAACAAAGGTGCATGAAAACCAGCAATCGTTGTAATGACAAATTAAAAAACATTCACCCTAAATTTTATAACAAATAAAAGCCCTCAAAGAAGCATTCACTTCAACCAATAATTTAGTACTGTTTCAAATTTTGAGATGAAAATGACGAATAACCACTTACCCTAAACTCGGTATTCTACCCCAAAATGTCCGCAAATGACGTTCTACTATGTAAAGAACCCGTACTTTTGCATACTCACTTATAGGAACTAATTTGGACTCATTAGTTCCATTCTCACTCATATCAAGTTCGATTAATTTATAAAAAGCTGACAATCAGTGTATTCTGATTGATGCTTTTCGTTTTTACCTCCCTATACGATTGCCTCACTCGCAATCAAATCCCCCTTTGGCAATACTTACAATTTTTTTATCATTCAAATAACTTACAATGCGTAAACTGTACTTTACGGTTGTGCTAATTTTATGCACATTCCTATCTTATGCTCAAACCACCCAATGGATTGGACCAGCGGGAGGCGATTGGTCAACGGCAGCAAACTGGACCAACGGGGTTCCAGCAGCTGGCAATGACGCCCTCATCACGGCAGGTAGCGATATCGCTATCAATAACCCATTGATTATTGACTATGGCGTTACCAACTTTAGTGGTGACATTGCGGTCAATGCCGATGTATTCAACATCGGAAACTTCATCAACTCTGGTGGAAATATGTCGCTGTCAAATGGCGCGCTATTTCTTAACTCTGGAGCAGTTACCTTTACCAATGATGGACCATTTTCCAATGATGGGGATTTTTTCAACTATGGAACGTTCAATCAAAATGGTAATGGTGTTTTTGATAACAACCCAACTGGGCGGTTTATCAACTACGGAAACATCACCAATGTTGGGAATTTCACCAACAACGGAACCGTTGAAAACTACGGTAACTTAACCAATGCTTCCACTTTCGTAAATAATGCTTTGACCACCAACTGCGGTCAGTTCATCAATACGTTTGTGAGTACGTTGGATAATAATGCCAGTGCAACTTTCCATAATAAGGCAGGTGCACAATTGTTTATTGATAAAGATTTCAATAATGCAGGTACACTTAATGATGACGGTTCTTCAACCGTGAATGCTTCTGGTGTAGTGAATAATACTGGGACTATCAATATCAATGGTTTATTCCAAGTAAGTACTGTTTTTAATAATGATGGAATCGTAAATGTGGCTGGAAGTTATAAATCTAACTTCGGAACAACCAACAACAATTCAACTTGGAACAACTCCGGAAGAACTGAAAACCTTGGAACTTTCAACAATAATGCGGGAAGTGCTTTGGCAAATACGGGTACTTTAATGAATGCCAGTTGTGCCAATTTCTACCAACGTTCAAATGGCACTATCAACTCAATGACGAATGATGGAGTGTTGTACGAATTGAACGGAACGGTAAATGTATCAGGTGCTTCTCAAGGAGTAGCACTTCAAAATGCAAACATACAACCTACGCCTGTTTTAATCTGTAGAGATATTCAAATTCAGACAGATGATAATGGTGAAGTGAGTATCACAGCCGGTGATGTATTGGTTGATGGTGACGCTAAATATTGTAACATCGTAACTTTAGAAGTTACGCAAACAGATTTTACTTGTGCTGATTTGGGTGTAAATCCAGTGACGGTTACTTTGACAGATGGATTTAATAATTCAAATACTTGTACGGTTGATGTGACGGTTGTCGAAAGAAGTCCAAACCCATGTAACAATAGTTACTTGAATTATTGTGCTTCTTCTTCTTCAAATGCAGCAGCTAATGAATACATCAGAGTCGTATCACTTGAGGGAATAAATAATGTAACTGCAAGAGCGGGTTACACTGATTATACCGCTCAAGTAGCTTCTTTGGAGTTTGGAAATTTTTATGATTTAGAAATTGAAAAAAGAGGTGCTAACCAAACTTCTACCACGAGTGTTTGGATTGATTGGAATAATGACGGTGACTTTACTGACGCAGACGAAAATGTATTGACAGAAACTTCAACGGAAAATCCAGCTTTTTTAAGTAGTGTTATAAATGTACCTGGAACAGCTTTACCAGGAACGACTCGTATGAGAGTTGCGATGACAAGAGGTGACACTGCTCCTACGCCATGTGCAACTTTGCCAAATGGTGAAGTAGAAGATTATACCATCATGATTGCTTCTGACATCATCATCCAAAACTGTGTGGGTGACATCGTCGTATCAGCTGCTCCGGGAGCGACTGAGCAAGTAGTCGGTTGGATTCCTCCAAAAGGATTTTCAACTTGTCAAAATGGAATTGAGATCGAATTCGTGAGCGGATTGGACAACGGAAGTGCGTTCCCATTGGGTGAAACGGTAAATACTTTACGTTTTGTAGATGGATGTGGAAACGAAAAAGAATGTGACTTTACAGTAACCGTAAATCCAACACCAGTTACTTTTAGTCTTGCATGTAGAGATGATGTAATTTTAACTGCAAGTGCAGGTTTAGGTGGAGCGATTGCCAATTGGACGCCTCCTTTTCCAAATGCAACTTGCCCACAAGGTGTGAATTTACCAACCCAAACTGTTGGACCAACTCAGGGAGAATTTTTGCCGACAGGCACAAGAGTAACCGTTTGTTATGAGTCAACAGATAATTGTGGAAATACAGATAACTGCTGTTTTGAAGTTTTCGTAACTGATCCAGCAGAGAGTTTGACTTTTGATAACTGTCCATCAGTAATTGCTGTTGATGGAACCGCAGGTGCAGCAGGAACCGTTGTAACTTATCCTACTTTCACCGCTACCTCAAGTTGTGCAGCAGGTGGTTTGAATATCATTTTACAAGATGGATTGCCAAGTGGCAGTATTTTTCCAAATGGAAATACAACGGTAACTTATAGAGCAACCGATGATTGTAACTCAGCAGCACTTTGTTCATTTGTAGTAACGGTGAATCCAACGCCTTCAGAGGTGACTGTAAATTGTCCAGACGATATAGCAGTGGATGTAAATCCAGGGTCACCTTCGCAGGTGGTGAATTACCCAGCAGTGACCGCAACTTCAGATTGTCCTGGACCAATTCAAATTACACAAACACAAGGGTTACCTTCCGGAAATGCGTTCCCGCTTGGTAATACCGTTGTTCAATACATGGTCAATGACGCATGTGGAGATATGGAAAACTGTACCTTCAATGTGACGTTGAATACACAAGGAGCGACCACTTCTATCAATTGTCCAAATGACGTTACCGTAAATGCAAACCCAGGCGATGTCGGAGCAGTAGTAACTTGGACTACACCAAACGCAACATCTGATTGCTTTACAGGAAATGCTTCTGTGACGTTGGTTTCAGCACTTTCAAGTGGCGACCAATTTCCTTTAGGAACACAAGAAGTAATCTACTTTGCAAGTGATGATTGTGGAACTTCAGATGGTTGTAGCTTCTTCGTTACCGTTGAGCCTACACAAGCCAACTTGAATTTGACTTGTAGAAACAACATTGTTAGAAATATAAATGTTGGTGCAGCTAATCCAACAGTTTCATGGGCAGCAGCAACAGGTACTACGACTTGTGGTGGCAATGTGAATATTACACAAATCGCCGGTCCAACAGCTGGAAGTGCATTTGCTCCAGGGGCAACAACTATCACTTACAGAGGAACAGACAACTGCGGAAACGTAGAGATTTGTAGTTTCGATGTAATCGTAAATATTACCACTCCAGTAAATGCTCCAGAAATCACAGTTAACTGCTTAAATGATATCAACGTAACTGCCGCACCGGGTCAAACGGTAGCTTCAGTTGGTTTTGATGTACCGACTGCAACGACTACTTGTAATGCAGGTGGCGGTGGAAATGTTGGTGGAGGTAGTACTGTTTGTACTACGAGAACTGCGACCAATGTAGCATTTTGTACAACTGGAGAACAATATGGATTCGCATTAAGATTTGATGGTGTACCAAATAACTTTTACAGACTCGCTAATGGGCAGTTTACTGAAAATACAGATGGAACAGCACAGCTTACAGGTGTTATTACCAATACCACAAATGATAGATTAAGATTCCTCATTGATGTTAATTTATCAGGAAGAACCACTACCGCTCCTCTTGGCAGCCCAAAAGATGGATCTTGTGAAACTGGTAATTCAAGTGACTTCTACTATTACCAAAACTTGCAAGGTGTTCTTACAGGTAGAAGAGACCTCGCTGGCGCAACTGTTAATATAACAGGTCAGGGTCCAGTATTTCAGATTGGTTCAGGTGCCGATATAACTGGTATCAACACTACTCTTGGAGCTTCTGCTTGGTTCCTTGCAGATGTTGTGAGACAACCAAATGCAATTATTACTTTAGTTCCAAATACGAACAACGGACATGATGGTGATATCAATATTAAATTATCAGGCGATGTAAATACATGCCGTGATAATGGAAAAGTGGGATGTAATACCGTTTCAGAAAACATCTCAGGTTACACCTTTATTGGTGAATTAGATAACAGCAAATACTACGTTACCAATACTGCAACCAGTTGGACAACCGCTCAAGCAAATGCAGTAGCAGCAGGCGGTCATTTAGCAACTGTTACCAGTCAAGCTGAAAATGATTTCATTAATAATAATGGAACAGCTTCTTCGGGAAGTTTCTGGTTAGGTTTACAAAATGTAAACCTAACTCCTACTTTCCAATGGGTGAATGGAGAGCCAGTTTCATACACTAATTGGAATGACGGTGAACCTAACGAAACACACCAACAAGTTTATGCAAGACTCATAAGCGGTACAGGAAAATGGACTGATAGACTTAATTCAGCAACTTTCAATGGCGTTTTAGAAATCGAATGCCAAAATAACGCATGTGAACCTACCTCAACATTGAAAAGAGAAGTTTGGACTGGATTGGATAATACTTACGAATTAGCGAATGTTCCTTTCAACACTGCTCCAAATCTTACAGACGCAATTAGTACATTTGAAATTCCTCTTAATGATGGTAGTAATTTCGCAACAAGAGTTTCAGGCTATGTGATTCCTCCTGTTTCAGGAAATTACACTTTCTGGCTTTCAAGTGATGACACTGGGGAACTTTGGTTAAGCACCAACGATAACCCGGCTAACAAACAATTGATAGCCAACATCGATACTTATTCAAATTTTAACCAGTGGGATAAATTCGCTTCACAGCAATCTGTTGCCATTCAATTGGAAGCTGGAAAGGCATATTACATTGAGGCATTGATGAAAGAAGTATCTGGAGGTGACCACCTTTCAGTTGGTTGGAGATTGCCAGATGGAACGCTTAACCGACCAATTACCAGTCAATATTTATCAGAGACTCCTTGTGGTGGAACTGTCGGAGGTGGAAGCACTGAAGCAACCGTTACACAAGTAGCAGGTTTAGCACCAAATACCAACTTCCCAATCGGAACGACAACAATAGTTTACGAAGTAACGGATGATTGTGGCAACACGGCTTATTGCGAATTTGACGTAACAGTTAATCAACCAAACTCAGCAATCGCATTAAACAATTGCCCAACAGATATTACGGTAACGGCAGCAGCAGGTGGAACTTCGGCAGTAGCCAACTTCACGGCTCCAACTGCCACTTCTGATTGTACACAAGGAAATGTAGTCGTAAGTCAGATTGGCGGATTCGCCAGCGGACAAGCATTCCCTGTTGGACAAACGACGGTAAGCTACCGTGCAGTAGATGGTTGTGGCAATGAGCAATTCTGTAGCTTCTTCGTAATCGTTGAAGCAACTGCTCCTCCAGCAACTGACATTACAGTTAACTGTAGAAACAATATCGCTGTTGACGCAGCAATTGGTGCAAACTCAGCACCAGTTACATTTGCCGCTCCGACGGCGACGACCACTTGCAATGGTAATGTAAACATCACGCAGATTGGCGGTTTGCCATCAGGTAGTGATTTCCCAATTGGACAAACGGTAATTTTCTACCGATTGGCGGATGGGTGTGGAAACTTTGAAAGTTGTGCTTTCAATGTGGTGGTGAATTCAACGCCAGCTTCTATCTCAATCAATTGTCCAGCAAACGTAAGTGTGGACGCAGCTCCAGACGCGGAGTATGCAACTGCAACTTTCGCGCAAGCGACTGCAGCTTCTGATTGCTTCACTGGAACTGAAACGATTACTCAAATTGGCGGTTTGCCATCAGGTAGTTTGCTCCCTGTTGGAAATAGTGTCGTTTTCTTCAAAGCAACTGACGCTTGTGGAAACTTTGCAGTTTGTAATTTCTTAATAACTGTGAATGCAACACCAATCACCAACCTCAGCGAATGTATCAATGCAGGCGGTGACGCAGATGGCGACGGTGTTTGTGCAGATATAGATTGTGATGACAATAACCCATTAGTATCACAAGCAGGTGATTCTTGTAATGATGGAAACCCAGCAACAAGCAACGATGTGATTCAAGCAGATTGTTCATGTGCTGGTGTAATCGTTTATGATTGTCCTGCCTTATCGGCAAATATTGGTGACGCATGTAATGACGGAAATCCAAATACAAGTGATGATACAGTTCAAGCTGATTGTAATTGCTTAGGTGTTTTTTCTGGTGACAATTTAGTTTTAACTTGTCCAGATGATATATTACTTGATCCAGTTCCGGGCAATTTAGTAACCTTCGATTGGACGGCACCAACTGGCACAACAGATTGTACAGCAGGTGGATTGAACATCACACAAACGCAAGGACCTACTCCAGGCACTCAATTATTGGCTAACAATTCTGTCTATGATATCCAATATCAAGCAACAGATAATTGTGGCAACACAGCAACTTGTGCTTTCACTGTAACTGAGCAGACATTTACCGCACAGATAGAATTTACTTCTTGTCCTGATGAGATCATAGTGGACGCTACTGGTTCAACCGGTGCCATTGTTTCTTGGCAAGCTCCTGAATTATTCACAGACTGTCCTGATGGAGCTTCTATCATTCAGAGTACAGGTTTAGCAAGTGGTTCGGAATTCCCTATTGGAACAACCGAAGTAGTTTTCCAAGGAATTGGAAATGGAGTTGGAAACGGTTGTGGCGTTAGCACAGTTTGTATTTTTGATGTAACTGTAAACCCACTGAATCCAACGTTCGATTGTCCTGCCTTATCGGCAAATATCGGAGATAGTTGTGATGATGGAAATGCGAACACAACTGGCGATTCCGTTCAATCTGATTGTACTTGTGCAGGTACCCCAGTTCAAACTGGATGTACAGCAACTTATACTTTGAATGGATTGGATATTGACTTCAGTAATGTTGACGCACCAATTTCAACTGTAAAAGTATTTGATAATAGTTTCGCAACTATTTTCGCATGCGATAACTTCGGCGGTACAGCTTGTGCTGACAACTTTACGGTAACAGTACCAAGTGCTGGTACTTACTTCATTCAAATTCAAACGTACCAAGATTGGGCAACCAACCTTTGTGATGTTTTTGAAACTGTAGAAATTGGCGGTACGCCTCCAGTTTATGACTGCCCTGCCTTATCGGCAAATATCGGAGACGCTTGTAATGACGGAAATACCAACACAAACAACGATGTGATTCAATCAGATTGTTCATGTGCTGGTACACCAGTAGGAACAACCCTTGATTGTCCTGCTTTATCTGCAAACATCGGTGACGCTTGTGATGATGGTAATGCCAATACAAATGGAGATTCAGTTCAGTCTGATTGTTCTTGTGCAGGTACGCCAGTAAGCACTGGATGTGATGTAACGTATGTGGTGAATGGAATGGACATTACCATTTCAAATATCAATGCACCAATCTCAGCAGTAAAAGTTTTGACTGCAAATTATCAAACGATTTTCAGTTGTGATGATTGGACAACCGCTTGCGCGAATGTGGAAACAATTACCGTTCCTTCAGCAGGTGATTATTTGATTCAAGTTCAAACTTATCAAGATTGGTCAACACCACTTTGCGACTTCTTAGAAACAGTAACTGTCGGTGGTGGAACGCCAACATTCGACTGCCCTGCTTTATCAGCAGATATCGGAGACGCATGTAATGATGGAAACGCCAACACAAACAATGATGTCGTTCAGGCAGATTGTTCATGTGCTGGAACACCAACAAATCCAACATTTGATTGTCCTACTTTATCAGCAAACATCGGTGATGCTTGTGATGATGGTGATGCGACTACAAATGGAGATTCAATTCAGTCTGATTGTTCTTGTGCGGGTACGCCAGTAGCAACGACATGTACTGCAACTTACGCAGTTAACGGAATGGACATTGAGTTAAACAACTTAGCTGCACCAATTTCATCGGTAACTGTTTTTGATAATACATTCACTGCAATCTTTAGTTGTAACAACTTTGGTGGAACGGCTTGTAATAACAATGAAACCGTAACCGCACCACAGGCTGGAACTTACTTTGTTTCTATTCAAACTTATGCAGATTGGTCAAATCCATTGTGTAATATTTTTGAAGAAGTAACAGTAACAACTGGTGGTTCAAATAACAACTGTAACCCTTTGACAGATGGTGGAGCTATCATCGGAGATGAAACTGTTTGTCCAACGGATGACCCACAGCCTATTTCAAATAGTGCAGTACCAACAGGTGGAAGCGGAACAGTAGAATACATTTGGGTTAGCTCAACAACGACTTGTCCGACCAGTCCAGCGAATCCGATTGCAGGTGCTACGCAGTCAACTTACGATCCGGGATCAGTTTCACAGACTACTTACTTCCGTCGTTATGCACGTCGTACAGGATGTACAGATTGGTTGGCAGGTGAGTCAAACTGTATCGTCAAAACATTGGATACAAATTGCATCACCAACAACGCTTGTAACGCAACTTACACCGTTAGCGGAATGGATATTACTTTGAATAACATTGCAGACAATATTGCTGCTTCTGCTATTTTTGACAATTCATTTACGCCTGTTTTCCAATGCAACAACTTTGGAGGAACGGCTTGTAATAATACGGAAACGGTTACTGTACCTGCACCAGGAACTTACTTCATTCAAATTCAAACTTATTCAGATTGGTCAAACCAATTGTGTAATATTTTTGAAGAAGTGACAGTAACTGGAAATGCACAACTACAACGTATTAATGATAACACAGAAATTTCTACTAAAAACAATTTGGAGGCAACTTCAGCGCAGTCAATCTCTGACTTCAAAGTATTCCCGAATCCAGCAATGGGTAGTGTGAATGTTGCGTTGAAAGATTTCCAAAATAGAAATGTAGAAATCAGATTGGTGAGTCAATTGGGTCAAACACTCAAAACGGTTGCACTTCAATCTGTGAATAAAACACGACATGAGGTTAATCTTGCCGGCATCACAAACGGTATTTATACAATCGTAATTTTTGCGGAAGGTCAAGCACCGATTAGCAAAAAATTGATTGTACGCCGAGGATTTTAATCCTTTGCAATATTTGATTTATTAAAATTCTTCAGAAGAGGGAGCTTTGTTATGAAGCTCCTTCTTTTTTTGCCGAACTGAGTCAAACTTGCGAATTAAAATCATTTTTCAATTAAAAATTTTAAGTCTTATGAAAAAACAAATTTTGTCAATTTTTCTAATCTTTTTCTTTAGTTTTAATTGCCTTAGCCAAAACGGAATTAACGTATCATTTAGTAACCCAAGTAACAATCAGAACTTTGCTTTAAACGCGCCTCTCGGCGTAACGGTAGATGCTTCCGATTCAGATGGTCGTATTACTAATGTCAGATTATTTTTAGATAATACATTAATCAGACAAGAAAATGGCGCGCCATACGAATGGGGCGCTGATAACTCAAATCAAGCGGATGCTGGTTTGCAAAATTTAGCACAAGGAAGTTATACTTTAAAAGCAATAGCTACCGATAATTCAGGTGCTTCAGAAGAAACAAGTATTTCTATTTCTGTTGGAACTCCAACAACGACAAGTGGAATTGCTGTTTCATTTTCTAATCCAAACAACAATCAAAATTTTGCATTGAATGCTCCTGTCGGAGTAACCGTAGATGCTTCTGATTCAAATGGTAATATTAGTAATGTGCGATTATTTTTAGATAATACATTAATC
>CALHBQ010000040.1 GCA_937930815.1 uncultured Saprospiraceae bacterium
TTCTATTACTTCTTGAGCAGTCAACTCATTTCGAAGAAACCGAACAATTATGTTATATCTTGATTCTGCCATAAGCGTGTTTTTTACTTATAGTCGAATCTGGAGAGGAAGTACCCTAAGGTCTTTTTTGACTTTTTTTAATAATCTTCATTAAGTTTGCGAAAATTATAAAATATGCCATTGATTCTAAACATTGAATCATCAACAGAGATTTGCTCGATTTGTATTTCTAAAGATTCTAAGGTGCTTGCCAGCATTGACTTGACAGAAAAGTATAAACACAGCGAAATGATGACTTTGCTAATCGAGCGATGCGTCAAACAGGTAAATATCACATTACAAAATATTGATGCAGTTGCCATTGGGAGCGGTCCTGGGTCCTATACTTCGTTGAGAGTAGGAGCTTCTGTAGCAAAAGGGATTTGTTACGCATTAGATAAGCCGTTAATATCAGTAAGTACGCTCCAAGCACTTGCAAATGGGGGAATTGAACAATTTAAAGGAGAAAAAATCACGTGGATTCGACCAACAATTGATGCACGCAGAATGGAGGTTTACACCCAGCTTTTTGACGAAAAACTACAACCTCACTCCGAGGCTGAACCAGTAATCGTCGAAGCAAATTCTTTCGATGAAAATCTCGAAAAAGGGGTCACACTTTTTTGTGGAAATGGTGCTGAAAAATTAAAGGATATTTTGCAAAACCCTAATAGTCGATTTTTGCCAATAGACTGCTCAGCAAAATATATGATTCCCTTTTCTGAGCAATTATTCTTAGCAAAAAAGTTCGAAAATATCGCCAATTATGAGCCCTTTTATTTGAAACCACCGAACATTACGGTTTCCAACAAAACATTATAAATAAGAATAAATTAAAATCTTTTTGTTATTGTTAAAATGATTTTTTTATTTTACGCTCATTATCAATGATTTGTACCTTACAATTAATTCTAATATCTTAATTTGGTATAGTCTTTGGATTATTGGGGACAGAGAAAATTATTCAAAAATTTAATTTAAACATTATTATGAGAAAGCAAAAAAATGAGGTCTTTCTGCTAAAGAAAGGCAAGGTGGATGTACGGCTTGACTATGCAGAGTTAAGAAAGGCTGTGCTTGTATTGCGTGCTGTCAATCATAATCTTCGACAAAAGATGATTGACTTGCTTGAAGAAAACGGAAAGATGACCGTTACAGAAATTTACATCAAACTACGCTTAGAACAATCAGTAGCATCACAACATTTGGCAATTTTAAGGAGGTCAGGAGTTGTATCTACAGAAAGACATGGAAAGTTTATCTTTTACACTTTAAACGAAGAAAGACTTTCACAAATTTCAAACCTTGTTGAGGAACTTGCAAACTAAATTTATCGAAAAATCCCATGTTCAATAACAAATAAAAAAATTATATGTCAAAGAAATTTTACTCTGCATAATTCATAGTAAAGACATAAAAATTCCGGTTTATCTCAACAAGATCTTAAATGCCAAGGACATACCATGTTCTTGGCATTTTCGTGTATGCATTTTGAAAATATAATTTCTTTACGCATATTTGCTTTCAATATTTATATTTTTAGCAAAACATTACTTCTATGAGAAAAGCAAAGGTAAACCTAGATCAGGAAAAACTCCTGATCTCCTCTGAGATATTGAGGGCATTGGCGCATCCCCTACGGCTTAAGATCTTAGAGTTTATTGACAAGAACGATTCAATCAACGTTAATAAAATCTACAACACCTTAAAACTTGAGCAGTCTATCACTTCACAGCATTTACGGATTCTGAGGCTTAACGATTTGGTATTGACCAAACGAGAAGGTAAGTACATCCATTATAGTGTAAACTATGAAGGTATCGATAAGGCGGTAAAGGCAGTAAATTCTTTTTTAGCAATTTCTGCAGATAGCGAAGAAAAATCAATTCAAAATTAATTCTCTACACAAATTAATTTTGCTAAATCCCGAATCAGTTTATAGCTGGTTCGGGATTTTTCATTAGCTTAAGAAAGTTCTTCCAATATAGGCTCTTCAGTAGGTGTTGAATTTTCTGCTTCGTCATTAAAGAGATGACGATAAAATAAGATGATACTGAATACACCTGTCGTGATGGCTGCATCCGCTAAATTGAAGACAGGTCTAAAAAACAAAAACGGCTCTCCTCCCCAAAATGGAAACCAATCTGGAAAAAAGCCACTAAACATTGGGAAATAGAACATATCCACCACTTCTCCATGCAAAAAAGTACCATAACCACCTTCGGCTGGGAACATTTGGGCTATGCTATGACTACCTGATGCACTAAAAATAAGGCCGTAAAAAGCACTATCTATTATATTGCCTAATGCGCCTGCCATAATCAAACCGATGCTCAGGAGCATCCCATAGGAGACTTTTTCTTTTACTAAAATATAGAGGTAATATCCCATTGCCGAGACCACTACAATTCTAAATAGACTAAGAATTAGTTTACCGTAATCACCCGCCAATTCAAGACCAAAGGCCATTCCTGGGTTTTCTACGAAATGAATTCTTGCCCAGTCAAGGCCAAGCATATTGAATTCTTCTCCATAATGAAGATTGGTTTTAATCCAGATTTTCAACCACTGATCCAAGAATATAACCAGTAAAACCACCATGATAACAAAAGGCCCTCTTTTCAAAACTTATTATTTTTATTGTTTTCCGATTAAATCGGAACGAATGATATCTTTAAAAAACGATGCAAAAGTAATAACTCTTTATTATTTAACCTTCAAATGGACTATTACAGGAAAATGATCTGAGTATTCTAATTTTCTTATCTCAAAATCAACAATTTCCAATTCTTCACTTACCAAGGCATAATCTAATCGTAACCCAGGAAACTTACCTGCAAAGGTAAAACCAAATCCTGTTCCTTTTTCTTCAAAAGCATCTTTCAATCCATTTGAAATAACTCGATATGGATAGGACAACGGAACTTCATTGAAGTCGCCACAAACAATCACTGGGTGTGGACATTCGGCAATATGTTTGGCCAATTCTTCTGCCTGCGTTGCTCGTATTTTTGATTTTTTGCGAATCTGTACCAATACATGCTTTAAATATGGAAAGATTTTTTTAGTAAAAAGGTCTTTCCGAAAGGCAAATTTATTGGTTTCACCAGAGATTCTATTTGATTTTAAATGAACATTGTATAATCTAACTGTTTTGCCATTCAACTTAGTATCAATCCAAGTCACTCCGTTTCTTTCACTGATTGCAATATTTCCTTTTTTAGAAATAGGAGAATTGCTTCCTGAATAAAAGAGGTAATTGGTCAAATATTCGTGCTTGAAAATCTTATGTTTTTTCAACAAATCTCGATTTGCCTTTGTCAAAACTAATTCTTGCATCGCAGACATATCAAACCCTTCCTTTTTAATAAACTTAATTATCGGATTCTTTTCGCCGTTTTTGAGTTGACTTGGGTGATTAGAATACAATGAATTGACATTATAAATCAAAACTTTATTGGTTGCCTCTCCCCTATTTTTAATAAAATTAAATCCAATCACTGTTTTGATATATCCAAAACCCAACAAAATGGCAAAGAGCGAATAAAGTGCAAATCGCTTCTTTAACATCCACCAATAAAGGATAAAAAAGAAATTTATTAAAAGTAGAAAAGGATAAGCCATACCTACAAAAGCGAATGGCCAAAAAACTTTAGCACTTACATAGGGCGCCAAATATGCAAGCAGCAGCAATACAATTGAAACCTTATTCAACCAACGAAAAATCCAATGAATTAGCTTCAACCTACTCCTTACTTGCGTTAAACAAAAACTCTTTTTCTTCCTGACTTAGGCTTTCGTAACCCTTCTCTTTGATTTTGTCAAGAATCGTATCCAATTGCTCTTGATGTGAACCCATCGCTTTTGTATTGTCTGTACGCGCAGATCCTTTGCGAGAAGCATGACGGGCTGCATTGGGCCTTTTGTAGGCTACGGTAGGTTTCTTTTTGGTACTAAAGATATTTGTAAAGAAAGAAGAAATACGCTCAAGGGTACCATTGATGGGTACAGATAAATCTGTTCCGTTATTTCGAATTTGATTGACATAAATGTATCCCATAAATATTCCTCCGAGATGAGCAAAATGGCCACCTGTATTGCTAACTGCACCAATTCCCACAATATCGAGAATGATGAGAACGATTACGATATATTTGAGGCGAACTGGGCCAAGCAGCAGCAAATTCAGAACATAATCAGGCGCTGTCACTCCCGCTGCCGCTACAATAGCCATAACCGCAGCTGATGCGCCTAAAGCAAAGCTGCCGATTCCCAATTGAGGTAAAAACACGGCTGAGAGAAAAAAGGCCAATGCTCCAAACAATCCCCCTAACAAATAAAGCGGAAGAATGTGTCTATCGCCAAGTAAATCACCAGTAATACGGCCAAACCAATAGAGGAAAAGCATATTCATAATAATATGAAAAAAGCCTTCATGCAAAAACATGTGGCTAATAATCGTCCACGGATGTATAAGGTTGGTGTACCAATCATCTGATAGGCAAAACAAATGCACAAAATCTTCGATGGCATCATGGGCTTCTCTTTGGCCTGGCATTGAAACTCGTATTCCAATCTTTACAATAGCCAATACCACAAAAACAGCTACATTTATAAAAATGAGCCGTATAACCATATTTCCTTGATGGAAAGCTAACTTGATATCATCCCAGATGGACTTGAACATTTAGTCGTATATTTTGGTCAAAAATAGACTTATTACATCTATTTCTAAGATTTATGCTTAGGATTTTTTGGCACTGGATCAAAGGGGTCGTTTTTATTCCAAGGATGGCAGCTAAAAATTCTTCTAAGCCCCATCCAAATTCCTCGCAATGCTCCCCACTCCTTGATTGCTCCAATCATATAATGTGAACAGCTCGGTTGAAAACGACAATTCGCTCCCATCATCGGAGAGATAAAAATCTGGTATCCTCTGATAGGTAAAATAAAGAGTCGTTTAAAAAAATTGCTAATCATCCTGATGCTTTGAACGTATATATAAAGGATAGGTTGAATAAAGGAAATGACTAAATGAGAAAATGACTAAATAATAGCCATTACTTAAGGATTTAGAAGATATTTAATCATTTCAAAATTTATTCATTTACTCATTTGCTCTAATTTATTTTAATAGGATTCATGCCAGCGTAATAAATCAAAAACCAACCATCGTCCGATTTAGAAAATCTGCGCTTCATGCCCATCGTCCCTTTTTCATGAATAATAAACTCGGTGATCAAAGTCTCATCCAAAACCTGAAAGCTACTTTCGAATTCTTTGGAAGTAATAAGATTGTGATGCGTCCAATCTTCTTTTTGCCATCTATAAGTTTCAATATCAATCTCCTTGTCACCATAATGGGAAGGCATCCCTTCTAATGGAAAACTTACATGTGCCAATTGAAACGCTGAATCTGCATGAAATCGATAATAGAACTTATCAAAATCTGGAATTCCGGAAAGTGAAGTACTAGGCTCTTCTTGTGTAACTGGATTGGTGTTTTGGTCTTTACATCCAAAAACCACTAAAACTAATATCAAAAATAAGGTAATACGCATTTATAAAATTTTATTACAAATGTAGTTTTCTTTGAAGAATCATCGACGGATTAACAGAAAACTCACAATATTTTAATAGTATTTATTTTTTTTAATTTTATGAAAAATTATTAGTCAGAGTTTTATACATCTTAATAAAATATAATTGACTGATTACCGACCGTTTCCTCATGTAAAACGGTCATTTTGACCATTCGCTCATCAAAAGTACCGTTTTCTAATCAATTCGTACCGTTCCCTCATCCCCACAGTTCACAAAATAATTGTGGGGTTGCGCTAACGTTAAATGCCTATATCTTGCGCTTAGTTTTCTCATAGTATGTTTTAGGTCCTACACCTTCGTCCCTTCTAAGGTGTAGGAATTTTTTTTTTCTGAGAGACAATATCTTACTACGACTAACTTACTGATACTCTTTTTCAAATAAATTAAGGCTGGCAAAATACTAATAATTTACTTCTTGATTAGAATTGAATTATTTTATGTTTTAAGGTTAATTCAATCTGCTTGGATAGGCACAGGTTTGATCTCGTTGTAAGTTCGAAGTTGCAGGTTGAAAGTTATAAGTGTAACTCGTTCAACTTTCAACCTCTAACTTCCAACCTAATAAAAACCATTTTTTCAATGTCACACTTATGACCTATTCAAGGAGTCAAAATGCACATATATTTATTTTTTTATCATAAAAATTAATAAAATATGCCGCTTTCTCTTTCGAACCTACCGCTAAATAGTTGGCACGAAATAAGAACCCAAAAGGAAATCAAATATTAATAAACTCTAATATATTTGCATCGTGTAGTTTTCTCATAGTATGTTTAGTGCTCCTACGTCAAAGCTTTATTGCCTCCAGATGTAGGAGTTTTTTTTTGCCCCTAACCTTCTTCTTGAAATCTATTGAGAAACCAATCATTCAAATCTACTGTCTTTTCAACCAGTTCCAATCCAAAGTCTGTTAACGTGTATTCTACCTTTGGTGGCACCTCTGCAAATACCTTTCTCGATACTACTCCATTGCATTCCAGCTTCTTTAAAGTAACAGATAACATTCTTGGAGAAACACCTCTAATCTTGGTTTTCAACTCATTGAATCTCAAGATTTTGTAATATCCCAAATTGTAAATCACAAACAAACTCCACTTATCCAAAAGCACCGCCATCACATCTCTGGTGATACAAAAGCCTTTCTTTTTGCGATTAACCATGGCTTTATTGAAAAAAACTTTTACCTTATTTTTCACTCTAAGTTCCTGACTATCAGTATTAGTTACCTTCATGTTACTTAGTAATTGGTTTGTAATGTATTGGTTATCAGCTAATTATTACTTAGGTTTGCTTTAGTTACTAAAAGTAACCATAACTTTTTCAAAATCAAAGTCAATATGGAAAAATTGGATAAAGCTCAATTGAAGAAAGAATTGGAAATCGCTTACGCCGCTACCATCAATTGGGTCAATGAACAACCTATCGAAAATTTGAATAAAGAAATCACTCCTGAGAAATGGCCGATTTCTCATCATCTTTATCATTTGGTCAAAAGTACACGAGCGGTCAATCAAGGTATGAAAATGCCCAAATTGGCCATGAGGGCGATGTTTGGAAAATGTAATCGACCTGAAAGAACTCAGGAGGCGTTAGCACAAAAATACAAGGCAGTTTTAGCCCAAGATGGCGTCAAAGCTCCAGCAAAATTTTCGGCTGAACCAAACCGAACTTTTGAAAAAGATGAAATCATTCAAAAATTTCAAACCTCCCTTGATGAATTGATAGCATCGCTTGATAAGTGGGATGAGCAGAAAATGTCAGAGTATGTTTTACCACATCCAGCAATTGGTAAGTGTACCATTCGCGAAATGATGTATTTCACGATCAACCATACTTACCATCATTTAGACATCATGAAGGTTTTGAACAAATAGAATTGAGTCGATAGAAAACTTATTGAATTAATTCTCATTTTAAACTTTTCTTAACGTCACAATTTGGGAGGTAAATCAGGGGTTTAGTGCTTGTTATTTCACCAAAAAAAATAATTCATGAAATCTATCCTTTTGCTTCCATTTACTTTATTTCTATTCTTTTCAAGTGCTGACGCTCAAACTCAATTTGATAAGTGGCATAAAGAAACCATCTATCTCCACTCAACAGGCTATGTTAAAGAAGGTAAAAAATATCGAAGAGGCTTTTTCAACCAAAAATTGAAGAAAGAATTTAAAGACAGTCCTATTGCTGCGCTTGAATTCAGGAAATCCCAGAAAAATATGAATACCGCAATTATACTAACAACTTTAGGATTTGCTTCCTATATCTTCGGGTTAGATCAAGCACTTAAAGAAAAAGAGAAAAGTACATCAATTTTCTTGGTTGGAGGAGCGGTTCTTACGCTTGCTTCATTACCCTTTTCAATCCGCTCAAGTAATCAAGTACACCGAGCAGTGTGGATGCATAATGGAGATTTGCTTATTCCGAAAGAGAAATAGTGGGTTTGAAAATTCAACTCATTAGTGAAAAATTAGTTTTGTTACGAGTTATGGGTTGCGAGTATAGCCTACTCGCAACCCGTAACTCGTTTACTTCGAACTTGCTACAAAGTAATAATTAAGACCTTTGTCAAATTGTTCGACAAATTCGGCTTTAGTAAAAGAAGATTTTCCATTTAAGAAATGGTTAAGCAAAGAAATTTTCATTCCTTTTTCATTATAAAAATCAAAAATGGATTCGGGACGAATGCCATAGATATCTGCTCCTCCAATTCCATGCTCAAAAACGACAACTGGTTTCCATTTTTCGATGATTTTGGAAGCGCCTTTCATAACTAAATATTCGGCTCCTTCTACATCAATTTTAATAAAATCAATCTTTTTATCCAATGGAATGATATTGTCCAACAAGTCCATTTGCACGGTGATTTGAGTGTCTTTCTCGTTGGGTTTATCGTATTTACGCTTCTTGATGCCGCTGTAAGATGGATTGGAAACAACGTAATTGAAGGTCGTCTCCCCCACACTATCTGAAAGCGCAACTTTATAAAAAGAACATGGCTTATCTGCGAAGTTCTTTTCTAAGTTTTCGAACATATCTGGCAACGGCTCAAAACAAAAATGATGGCCATTTGGTGCAGCTTTCAAAATCGTTTCTAAAACCTCTCCTTTATGACAACCGACATCTACAGAGTTTGAGCCAGATTGACATACCTTTTTAATAATCTGATCCGTCCAAGCATCGTAGCGTTGATTTTTCGTAAAAGCTATTGGGAGCTTTTTGATATACTTTTTTAACAATTTTATCAAAGCTCGTAGTTAGGTTTAAGTTTATGGTCTTTTGCGTAAAAGTCATTGATGATATCGATTACCTCGTTTAAATCATCGGTCATTGGTATTAAATCAATGTCTCCAGGACTAATAGTTGCATATTTTTCAAGCATGGTTTCTCTTATCCATTTTCTTAAACCACCCCAAAATTCCGTTCCTACCAAAATAACCGGCACTTTGCTCGCCATAGTCGTTTGGATAAGTGTAAGGACTTCAAACATTTCGTCCAACGTTCCAAAACCACCTGGCATCACCACAAATGCTTGAGCATACTTTACAAACATCACTTTTCTAATAAAAAAGTATCGGAACATTAAGTTTTTGTCTTGATCAATCCACGGATTGAAATGCTGTTCAAATGGAATATCAATATTCAAACCTACAGAAGCTCCTCCGCCTTTTTTGGCTCCTTTGTTACCTGCTTCCATGATTCCAGGTCCACCACCAGTGATGACTCCGTAACCTTCTTTGGTCAATTTTTTCGCAAGTTTTACGGTAAGCTTGTAATATTTTTGGTCTGGTTTGGTTCTGGCCGAACCGAAAATTGAAACACAAGGCCCAATCTGATTCATCGTTTCAAAACCATCCACCATTTCAGAGATTACCTTGAACATGGTCCAAGAGTTTTCCCCTTTGATGGTTTTATCCCATTTCTTTACAGATCTTAAATTTTTCTTTTTTGCCATTTTATTGATTGTCTGATTTTTAGGCTGCAAATAACAGCATTTTAATATTAGATTTCCACCTCTTTTGTAAAAAAATACAATTGTATGACATCCAAAAAAAATGCCCGAAACCAAAGCGGTTCGAGCATTTCTGTTTTTTGGCGTTCAGTGGATTAATTTCCTTTATAATTTGTGAATTCGTCGTCAATGTATTTATGGAGTTCATCTACATTGTCAAATTTGTCAAAAATTTCTTTAAATTTCGTTGCATCTTCTGGCGAGCTTGGAGACACAAATCTCAAAACGTCTTCGTCCGTAATCTCTGGCCCACTCAAAATAATCAACCGCTCAACCACATTTCTCAATTCACGAATATTTCCTGGCCAACTCAAGTTCTTTAATGCTACTTCTGCTTCTTTCGTTACGACTTTTGGCGTGATGCCGTATTCGTTGCAAATATTATTTACAAAGTGATTGACCAACAAAGAAATATCTTCTCGTCGCTCTCTCAATGCAGGAACTTCAATTAAAATTACCGCCAACCTGAAGTATAAATCCTCTCGGAAATTTCCTCTTTTGATTTCTTCTTGCAAGTTCTTGTTCGTTGCAGCGATAACACGTACATCTACTTTAATTGGTTTTTCACCACCAACTCTTACCACCACACTTTCTTGCAATGCACGCAAAACTTTCGCTTGTGCACTCAAACTCATATCTCCAATCTCATCCAAAAATAAAGTTCCGCCATGCGCTTGTTCGAACTTTCCTATGCGTTGTTTGTGAGCGGATGTAAAAGAACCTTTTTCGTGTCCAAACAACTCACTATCAATCAATTCTGAAGGAATCGCAGCACAGTTAACTTCTACTAATTGACTTCCATTTCTTCCACTTTTCTCATGCAACCAACGAGCAACCAATTCTTTACCCGTTCCATTTTCACCCGTTACTAAAACTCTCGAGTCAGTTGGTCCAACTGTATCAATCATGCTGTGAATACGAGTAATGGCTGGAGATTCACCAACAATTTCTTGGACTTTAGAGCTGGTAACTTTCTTCTGGAGGACTTTTGTTTCTGTTATTAATGAAGATTTATCCATCGCATTACGAAGGGTAATCAACAATCGATTCAAATCTGGTGGCTTCGAAATATAATCAAATGCTCCTTTCTTCACAGCTTCGACCGCGGTCTCGATAGTTCCGTGACCAGAAATCATCACCACAGGCGTTTCTGGCGCTAACAGTTGTACTCGCTCCAAAGCTTCCATCCCAGTCATTTGTGGCATCTTGATATCCATCAAAATGACATCAAACTTGTCCTTCTTTAATTTGACCATACATTCCAATCCATTGGAAGCTTCATCTACCTTAAATTTTTCAAATTCAAGGATTTCTTTGAGCGTTCTTCTGATAGCTGGTTCATCGTCAACAATTAAAATCTTTGCCATGAAGTATGTTTAATTTATTATGAATGAGTGGGTTATGTGTTATTGAAATTCATTATTTTAAGAGACAATTATTACGCCAAATCGTAATATGTGTTGCGTAAAAAAATAATAAATTTTAAAAAAATATATCTGTATCCTTTTCAGAATGAAATAATTAAGTGATTCCTCAAATTGGATATAAGCATAAAACAAGATGTGTGGCTCAAATAGTATTACTGGTGGGTAATTTTATAACGATAAAGTTATCAAATAATAATAAATGCTAATAGGTATTCGAAAGAATTAAGATTTCTTAAACATAAGCATAGCCAGTAAGGGTAATTCATGAATTACCCTTACTGGCTACTCGACACAAGAGAGAAAATTTACTTCCCCTCTCCTCTGACCAAAACCAAAAGTGTGTAGAAAAAGATTTTAATATCCAACGCTAAAGACATGTTTTCAATATAAAGAATATCGAATTTGAGTCGCTGAATCATCTGTGGGACGTTGCTGGCATAACCGTACTTGACCTGTCCCCAACTTGTGATTCCAGGACGAACCTTGAGTAGATGACGATAATGTGGTGCTTCTTTTACAATCAAATCAATGTAGTGCTGGCGTTCAGGTCGAGGCCCCACAAGAGACATCTCGCCTATCAAGACATTCCAAAATTGTGGGAGTTCATCCAATCTGTATTTTCTCATTGTACGCCCCCAAGTGGTTACACGATTGTCGGTATCACTGGAGAGTTGAGGGCCTTGACTCTCAGCATCTGTGAACATGGAACGAAATTTAAAAATATTGAAAGTCTTCCCGTATAGCCCAACCCTTTCTTGTTTGTAAAATATTGGGCCTTCTGAAGAAAACGCAACTCTTGCTGCGATATATAAATAGATTGGTGAGAATATGATCAAGAAAAGTAAAGATGCTGTTACATCAATCACTCGCTTGAGAATCGTTTGCCACTTAGGCATTAGGTCTTGACGAATCTCTATTAAAACTGCTCCATACAGGTGATTCATTTTGACCGTTCCCAACATGATATCATACATATCAGGAATAATTTTGACTAAAATACTATCTCCAAAATCAAAAAGTGAATTTAGAATTTCTCTTAAACGACTGTGTTCGCTTGTCTCAATGGCAACGATGACTTCTTCGATGTTTTGGTCTTCGATGACTTGATGTATATTTTCAATCTTACCCAATTTAGGCAAATGCTTTTTTAGATAATTTGTGCTATTTCCATTGGAATCAATGAATCCAATAAAATTAAAACCTAGGCCTTTTGTTCTCGCACTAACATCTTCGAATAAATCAACCGCGTTTTGATCTCCACCAATTACCAAGGTTCTAAAGGTAATCAAACCACTCTTTAGTCGGCGGCTCGCTCGCGTCAAAATGCCCATCCTTACAATGGTCGTAATCGTAAAATGAAGTCCCAATAAAGTAAAGAAGGAGGTATAGTAGGTTCGATAATCCGTAACGACATCATCTAAAACCAGCGTGAAGAACAAAAAGATGACTCCAAAAAAGGAAACTAGAGCCGTTCGACCCAAGGCATCCATTCTCGAAATCCGATAAATGTCTTTATAATTATCAAAAATTGAATAGAAAAAAGCCCAAACAATTGGTACTAAAACAATCCCATAATAGAAGTTTGGATCATCCCAAATGGTGTTCAAAGGAGCTAATTCCACCGTTTTACGATATGCAAAAAATAATGCCCACGCCAACATCGCTGCTCCAAAGTCTGCCATTTTGTAAACGAACGTATCAAACTCACGCTGCCGCTTCATTGCACGACTTTTAGAGTCCAGTTTTACTGGCACTTTGGTGAATTCTTCTTTCACCTTTTCATTATTTTTTAAGATGTCTCTTCCCATAAATTTGCCTTATTAATAGGCAGTTTATTTAGCAAAGATTTTACTTTACTACTCCAAGAACTAACTATTCTCTCTATTTTTTAATTATTGATTGTCATTTAATTGTAATCTCTTATTTTACACCTAACTATCAGTACCGAATACTAAAGCACACCCCTATTTTTAGACGACTCTAAAAATATTTTTTTGATAAGCAAAATAATGCTTAATTTTGCAAAAATACTTTTTTATGGATTTATGGATGGCATTGCAGGAACCTTGGGCATTCAGAGCATTAATTGCTTCTGCGATGGTTGGTATTTCTTGTGGCGTGTTGGGCTGTTTCATCGTTTTGAGAAATATGGCGCTGATTGGTGATGCCCTTTCTCATGCTGTTTTGCCAGGTGTTTTCTTTGCCTTTTTGATATTTGGATATAGTGTAATTGGTTTTTTCATTGGGTCTGTGATTGCGGGTTTATTGTCGGCAATTGCGATTACTTGGATTCAACAAAATGTAAAAACTAAAAATGACGCGGCCATCGGAATTGTCTTTACCACCATGTTTGCGATTGGAGTGATTGGAATTTCATACATCAGTAAACAAGATGGTGTTCACCTTGACGTAAAAGACTTTTTATTTGGAAATATGTTAGGCGTATCTAACGAAGATTTATACCTGACGATTGGCCTAACCATTTATGTTTTGGTCAATATCTACATTTTTTATAGACAGTTATTCGTTTCAACTTTTCAACCTGTTATTGCGCAGACGATGGGTATTTCAGTTGAGTTGATGCATTATTTTTTAATGCTTTTGCTGTCGTTTGTTGTAGTTGCGTCTTTGCAAACTGTTGGGGTAATATTGGTTGTTGCGATGCTTATTACGCCAGCTTCGACCGCTCTATTGTTGACCGATCGACTTCATAAAGCAGTGATTGTTTCGGCTTTGGTAGGTCTGGTTTCGACTGTTGCGGGGCTCCTTATCGCTATCGTTTTGGATACGACTCCTGGGCCAGTAATGGCAATCGTTGCGGCATCACTATTTTTATTGGCCGCATTTCTTGCACCAAAACGAGGTTTAGTTTTCAAATTTTTCCAAAAAAGAAAGATAAAACATCAGATCAAATTGGAAGATGTGATGAAGCAATCTTTCCGCCTGCAAGGCATGGAGCAAATGAATTTTGAAAATCTACAGGCACGTTTGGGATATGGCAGAGGCGAGTTAAAAAGTATTCTAAAAGAATTAAAAGAAAGAGAATTTTTCGAAAAAGAGGACTTTGGTTTAACAGAAAGAGGAACTGCTGTTGCCAGCCGATTAACTCGTGCGCATCGACTTTGGGAAACCTATTTGGTAAAAGAAGTGGGTTTGAAAGAAGGACAAATCCACGATGACGCTGAGCGTTTGGAGCATTTACTTTCAGAAGATTTATTGGATGAAGTTGATGTAAGATTGGGGTTCCCTGACAAAGATCCACATGGTTCACCTATTCCAGAAAAAGGTAGCGGAAAGCCAGAAATGTCTTTGATTCAACTCAACAAAAATCAAGGTGCAAAAATCGAAATTGATTTGATCAATGAACACATTTCTGCTGCTTTGTGGAAATTGGGCGTCTTACCAAGCGAACAACTTCAAGTTTTAAATAAAGAAGAAAATTCAATTCAAATAAAGCAAGGTGATAAAACCATCAATATTCCTACTAAATTAGCGGCTCGAATTGCAGTAAAATAATCTGTTCACAAATCAGGAATATTGAGAAACCACAAACTTGTACTCCCAACCATTTTCATTTTTGGAATTATAATGGTCGCCCTTGCCTTTTTTGCCAATGGTACTGGTGATGAGGGCGATAGTATTTCTCATTATCTCTACTCAAGGTTTGCATTTGAACATCCTGAAAATTTCCTCAATCACTGGGCAAAACCTGTTTTTGTTTTACTTACCGCTCCAATCGCTCAAGGTGGATTTACGGCTTTAAAAATATTCAATATTGGTTTGTTGCTAAGTTCGATTTGGTTGATGTATAAAGTCGGCTTGGCTTTAGAAATTCCAAATGTTTGGATTGCCGTTTTTGCGATGATTTTTGCGCCAATGAATATTTCACTGACCCTATCTGGTTTGACGGAGCCGCTGTTTGCTTTTTGGTTGATGTTAGGCATCTACTTTTTTGTGAAAGAAAAACCGATTCCTGCAATTCTTTGGCTATCGTTTTTGCCTTTTGTTCGGTCAGAAGGATTGATTGTCTTTTGCGTTTTGGCTATCTATATTTTAATAAAAAAATATTGGTATTTGTTGCCGCTCTTATCGGTTGGACATATCGTTTATAGTGTCGTCGGTTATTTCTATTACGGAGACTTTTTATGGATTTTTAATAAGATGTCTTACGCGACTCCAACGAGTGCTTATGGAAAAGGCCCATTGAATCATTTTGCCTCAAACATGCACATTGTTTTAGGGGACTTTTTACCAGTTTTGCTCATAGCAGGCATCCTTGCTGGAGCCGTCAAAATGTTCAATTATCTATTCAAAAAAGGTCAATTTCTGAAAGAAGAAATGTGGTTGATTTATGGAATTGGGGTTGCCTATTTTATTGCCCATTCTTTGTTTTGGTACTGGGGTGCTTTCAACTCATTTGGCTTGATGAGAGTGATGGTTGGCGTCCTTCCTTTGTACGCTTTAATCATCGTGCAAGGCATCAATTTTTTGGTTGGATTTATTCCTAAAAATTATCACTCCACATCTCACTATACTTTGATAGCCACGATGGCTGTTTTTCTTTTCCTAAAATTGAATTTTGAAAGAGATTTACAACCCAAAGCAATCCAAAAAGGGCAAACCATTTTAGCGGAAAAATACGCAGACAAATATCGCGACTATACCCTATTTTTTGACGCACCACATATCGCTTTGGAGTTTGACAAAGACCGATTTGACTTTAAGGAAGCGAGGCATACGCCACAAATATTTTCGGGCGAACCGTTACCAGAAAAATCAATCATCATTTGGGATAGTTGGTTTTCAAGAGTAGATTATCGAGTGGAGTTGAAACCGTTTTTGGATGACCCGCGATTGACCTTGATCGAATGTGTCGAAACTGGTCATTCCAACCCAAAAAAGAAGTCTTGTCTTTTTGAATTGAAACCCGAATTTGCCGATCAAAAAGTGGTAATGAACGAAAGTTTCGAAAACGAAACTTCAAATATTTATTTAGATTCTACTTTCGTAAAAACTGGAAAATACAGCCGAAGAGTAGATTCTAAAAAAGCTTATTCTAAAAGTTTCACAGGCTGGATCAATAGCTTTTTGCATAAGAAAAACCCGCAGCTAAAACTGACTGCTTGGGCCTATTTACCAGAAGGTATAAAACCCGAAAGCCATGCAGCCAAAATGGTTTTTTCATATGAATCAGCTTATCGTTCTTTTGAATTTCACCAAAAGCCAGTATTTGAAAAAGGTGACTCTATTGGTTGGAAAAAGGTAACCTACACCACCCCAATTCCTAATTATAAATTGATAAACGATAAAGCCAAAGTTTATATCTGGAATCCAGGAAAAAATCCGATTTTTGTCGATGATTTTAAAGTTGAGTGGTCAGGAGAGTAATTGAATAGAACAACCTGAAAAATTCACCGTTAATAGACAAACAAATTAACTATCTTATTAAATAATTTACAATCATGAAAAATTCATTTTTTTACATTCTACTTATTACAGCTACTATGATGGCAAGCTGTGAAGGTAATAAAGGTGCAGCCGCAACTCAAGAAGGAACGCCTCCGATAGAAACGCAAACTATCCAAACAACGGGTAAAGCTCAGCTATATGCGATTGATTTGGCAAATAGTGTAGCCAATTGGAAAGCAACCAAAATTACTGGTGCATCTCATACTGGTCGATTTAAAATGGATGACGGAAAACTCGCTATTTCTGAAGGAAAAGTCATCGCAGGTGAGCTAAAAGTCGATATGAAATCATTGATCATCACGGACGATACACCGGACGGTGGAAAAGCTAAATTAGCGGGCCACTTGATGAGTGGAGATTTCTTTGATGTGGAAACGCATCCAATTACTTCTTTTATGATTAAAAAAACGCAGCCTATTGATCCTCCTCAAAATGGATACAATTATACTTTCACAGGTATGCTTTTGCTGAAAGGGGTGGATGCGCCAATTAGCGTCCCTGCAAATGTTACTTTCGAAGGTCAAAATGTGAGAGTAAACACACCTCCTTTTGTCTTGGATAGAACCAAATGGGGGGTAAGTTATGGTTCTGGCTTGGCTGGTGCTGTCGGTGACAATATCATCAACGACGAAGTTGAAATGCAAATGAATATTATTTTTGTACCGAACTAGACAGATTTTCAGTCTGCAATCGGCAGTCGGCAATCGGCAGCAAGCAGTCTGCAATTCGCGTCTGCTTTTTCATTGTTAAAAAAAAGGACATTTGGAGTGAATCCGAATGTCCTTTTTTTTTAATCTTCGATTTTCCACTGATTGCCGACTGCCGATTGCCGACTGCCGATTGCCGATTGCCGACTGCAGACTGCCGACTGCCGATTGCAGACTACAAACAACCTCACCTCACTCTTTCCAACCAAATATTCCCACCTCCGCCTTCAAAAATTCTTGGCATTTTTTCTTTCATAAAAGGTTCGTGCATTTTTCGTAGATAGGATGAAAAAAGTGCAATTCTAAAATCTGAGTTGAATTGTAAAAAAGCACGAAGAATATAATTTTCGTTCCATGCTCTACCCTCTTTTATCCATTTTTGAGGATATTGAAATGGATACCCAATGTCATGAATATGAATAAAAACACCTTTCTTCAAACTTGGTAAAATCTGATGTATCAAGTAGTTGACATCACTCCCAATTTTGGAAACATGTGAAGAATCAATAAACAAAATATCATTTTGTCCTAAGGTTTGAAAAAGCGCTAAAGGGATGTCCTCTAATTTAGATTCATGAATCGTATTCTTCTGAAAATCAGCAGGTTGTAACTTTGATTTAAAATATTCTGGATAAGGCTCAATGAAAGTACAATCAATTTTATTGTCAAAAAATCGCTCGTTTGTATCCAAAATCACGCAGGAAGAATACCCTGATCCTACCTCAATAATTTTCTTTGGTTCTAAATGCCGAATCATTGCATTTAAGTAAATTCCATCTTCGTAACCATAAGCTGGATTTTCAAAAAAATACCTAAATCCTTTTTCTTTCTTTTTTGGAAAAGGATTGGAGTCGTGAAAAGGTTTTAGCTTTTCAACCAAGTCTAATTGCGCTTGCGTATTCAAATCAATTCCAGGTAATTTAGTCGGTAATTCACCCCAAATTCTTTCCTCATTTTCAAAAACCCAATCAATATCTGGAATGGGCGAATTGAAATGACCTGCAGGTGCAAACTTATAACCATCACGCAATTGTTTATTCTCCTTTTCCAAACGCTCGACATCCGTTATCATTTGATTGATAGCTGGAACCTTCTTTATAATATTTTTTAAAAATGACATGTCTTAATATTAAAAATGTCGAACACCAAAGGCGTTCGACATTTTTTACGATTGTAGCAGTTAAGGTTTCAAAAATTATTTTTTGACGACAAGGCAACTTGCCATGATATCGTGCAACGCTTGTTTCTTTTCAGTAAAAGCAGCCATAATGTATCCAATGTACAGAATCAATCCTGAAATTATTTTTCCAAAAAGTCTTCCTGTTGCTTTTAAGAAAGAAATCCTTCCTCCATCCATATCGGTTACTTTCAAACCAACAGCCATTTTGCCAAAAGTCGCTTGATTTTTTCCTGATTCCATCAATGCAAAATACAACCAATAAGCAACCATAACAAATAGATACCAAAGTCCAAACAATGCTATTGGCGGATCTTCCATAGCTTCAGGGTTTTCAAAGTCCATAGTTGAACCTAATAATAAAAACATACTGCCATAAATTGGAATCATTAAAATTAATCCATCAATAATAGCACTTGCAAATCGTAATAAAAAGCCACCATAAACAACCTCTCCAGACGTTGATTCTGGTGCATCTAAAACTTGATCAAATTCACTCATAACTTATAAAAATTAAAGGGTTAAGAAATATTTTTTCTCTTTTGGGTATTTTTAAAAACAAAATAAAAAACGATACCAATTGCGGTTAGCCCTAAGCCAGCATAAGCCTGATCGGGTTTACCAACTAAAGTGTAAACCAAAAACCAAATTGAAATCACTATAAAAATTAGTGGAATGATAGGGTAACCAATCGTTTTGTAAGGTCTTTCCACGTCAGGCATACTTTTTCTAAACGTAAAAATACTTGCCGCTGCAAGTGTCATAAAAATCCAATCCATAAAAACGACATAGGTGATTAGGTTCTCGAAAGTTCCCCAAAATAAAAGCAATACAATCGCCCAGGCACTTTGCAATAAAATTGCATTTACTGGAGTTCGCCAGACGGGATGAACTTTCGTAAGAAAATCGAAAAAGACACCATCCCTCGCCATCGCAAAATAGATGCGTGGAGCTGATAAAGTATAGATACCTGCTGTGCCAAAAGTAGAAATAGCAATCAATACTGCAATAAACAAACCGCCCCACCCAAAAATATTGCTGATTGCATCTGCTGCCACTGCTTTTGAATTGGCCATTTCTCCGATAGGTAATAAGAAAATATAAGCCAAATTAATGAGCAAATAAGTAATCGTTACCACCAAAGCTCCCAACATCATCGCTTTGGGAATCGTCTTTTGTGGATTAATGGCCTCACCTGCTAAATAACTCGCATGATGCCAACCTCCATATGACCATAGTACTCCAATTAATGCAGCAGCAAATGATTTGGAAGTCGTTGTCTGAATTGAAAAATCTGGTGTAAAACTGCTCCAAGAAAAATAACTCGCAAATCCGATGGCAATAATGAGTAAAATCCCCAACAACTTCATCGTCGTGAAGGCACTCGCAAAAAGCTCTGCTATTTTCACTCCTTTTATATTGACCAGCGTCACCAAAATGATAGCCAAAATAGCGACGACCAACCGCCCGTTTTCACCCAAAGGAATCAAAAAATCAACATATCGTGCGAATGCCAAGGATAAAGCTGCAATTGCCCCAGAAGTGATTACGGTGAAAATACTCCATCCATAAAGAAAGGCGACCATATCGCCGTAAGCCTTTTTCAAATAAACATAAACGCCTCCTGAACCAGTGAACATTCCGCCTAATTCTGCAAAAGTCAATGCACCTGTCAATGCAACAACGCCACCAATAAACCATACAAAAAGCATTAATGAGGGTGAGCCTAACTCTTTGGCGATGCTCGATGGGGTAAGAAAAATACCACTGCCGATGCAGCTTCCGACAGCTATCATGGTTAGTCCATATAGAGTAAGCGCCTTTTTTAATTTGGCCATTCGTTTTGTTTTGTTGGTCTGTTTTGAAACTCGTCAATTGAGTTTGTTTAAATTTCTATCAATTGGCTGCAAGTGGCACATTTTATTCTGCATTTCGTTAAAAAGCCTCATCGATGCTAAGGCATCGCCTACGTTTTTTGCCTCATTCAAAATAAAATCTACTCACTTTCGCTCAATCATAGAATTTTAAACAAACTCGAAATAAAGGTAAAAAACTATAGATAAAATTCACATAACGGGTTATTTTTGCAACCTGTTTCTTAAAAATATACAGACTGGCATGTGTTTATAGAGCAAATCGGCAATCGTTTTTTGGGAAAAACTCCTTTTGCGAGCAATTAATCCATGAAACCATTTAACCGTTTTTTACATGCTACTTAGTTGAAAAATTAATAAAATTAGAAATAATGGGACGCGCATTTGAATTTAGAAAAGCAAGAAAAATGAAACGTTGGGCTGGAATGGCCAAAACGTTTACTCGTGTTGGTCGTGAGATCGCAATGGCTGTAAAAGAAGGCGGTGGTGACCCGGCCTATAATTCGAGATTGAGAGTTGCGATTCAGAATGGAAAATCGGCGAATGTGCCTAAATCGAATATTGAGAGTGCTATCAAAAAAGCATTATCAAAAGATTCTGCCAACTATGAAGAGGCACTTTTTGAAGGATACGCGCCTCATGGTATCGCTTTGGTCGTAGAATGTGCGACAGACAACAATAATAGAACCGTTGCTAATGTCCGCCACGTTTTTAGTAAATATGGTGGTTCGATGGGGACTTCTGGTTCGGTTGAGTTTATGTTTGACAGAAAAAGTATTTTCAAAATAAAACCAGATGCCGTTTCTGATCCAGAAGAATTGGAATTGGAATTGATTGACCACGGCCTCGATGAGCTAAAAGTCGAGGATGATGAAATCGTTCTTTATGCCGCTTTCACAGATTTTAATATTTTACAAAAAGCACTCGAAGAACGCGAAATTGAAGTTACCAGTAGTGAATTTGAAAGAATTCCAACGCATACCAAAAAGCTAACAGATGAGCAGGTAGAAGAAGTCATCAAACTCATTGATAAAATGGAGGAAGATGAGGACGTCACCAACGTTTTCCACAATATGGATATGAGTGATTGATTTGCAGCAGGCAGTTGTAAATTAATTTTATTGTTAAAAATGCGAGATAGGCCTTTGGGTTTGTCTCGCATTTTTTATTTTTACGTAAACTAAAAAATTATGAAGACCATTCTTACAATTCTTTTCTCTTTTTCAATCTCATTTCTTTTTGGGCAATTGGATACCATCCATTTTACAAATCCTTCTTTTGAGGGACAACCTTTAGAAGGTGGCATAATAAATAAAGGTAACTATTTACCAAGAGGCTGGAGAGATTGTGGATTTAGAGGAGAGACACCTCCAGATGTCCATCCTGTGAGAGGTGGAAATTTTTCAGTAGCCAAAAGTCCTGCGCATGGAAATACATATATGGGTATGGTGGTAAGGGATAATGATACTTGGGAGAAAATGAGTCAGCGATTAGAAAAGCCATTGAAAGCAGGAAAATGCTATTCTTTATCTGTGGCTTTGGCTCGCTCTGAAACTTATTTGAGTCAAAGTAGAGTTACAGGCAAACCTGCAAATTATGTTCAACCTATTCAAGTAAGGTTTCACGGTGGAAATGAATATTGTAAGAAAGAACAACTTTTAGCTTCTTCCCCATTGATAAAAAATAGTCGTTGGCGTCAATACCAATTTATCATCCAGCCAGATCAAGATTATAAATATTTCACCATTGAGGCATTTTATAAGACACCTACCCTTTATCCTTACAACGGAAATGTTTTGGTGGATAATCTTTCACCAATTTTTGAAATCGAATGTGATAGCGCTATCCTTCAACAAAAAGCAAAAATGCTTGAAGTTGCAGATAGTGATTTTAGCAAATACCATACTGAGATATATAATACAAATCAGGTAAATACCAATAATCGCCCCGCTTCAAAAACGACGGGCTACTCCACTAAACAAGACAAAAAAATCCAAAGACTCAAACCGCTTTTGGATTCATTGGCTACCATAGGTTTGTTTGAAAAGAATATCCGAGAAGAAAATTCAGAAGGTGTTCAGTTATTGAAGGAAATAGCAGCAATTGTAAAAAGTGATCCTTATATCGGTTTAAATATTGGTGTAAAGGTAGGCGAAGACAAATCCCTTCAGAGATGGAGAAAAAAGCTTACAAAAAACATCATTAATGAAACCAACTTGCATAAACTCCAATTTGATGTCTCAAAATTCAACAAATTTTATGAGCAAGAATGGGATGCCGAAAATGAGATAATTTCAATTCGGGTTTACAAAAGAACTTAAAACAAAAATCCCAAACCTACCGAAGCAAGTTTGAGATTTTAATTTCTCTTTTAAAATACAGAGGATTAGCCAATCAACTCAGCGTAAGCTCCAGCGTCCATCAAGGTAGCTAACTCCTCTGGATCAGCGATTTCGACTTTTACAATCCAACCTTTTCCATAAGGATCTTCGTTGATTGCTGCGGGGTTATCTGTTTCATCTTCATTCAATTCAGGATTGAATTCCAAAACAGTACCCGTAATTGGCATAAATAAATCGGAAGTTGTTTTTACTGCTTCTACAGTTCCAAACACCTCTTCTGCATCCACTTGCTCCCCTACAGTATCTACTTCAACATATACGATTTCACCCAATTCGCCCTGAGCGTGATCGGTGATTCCGATGTATGCAATATTTCCTTCTACACGAATCCATTCGTGCTCTTTAGTGTATTTTAATTCTTTTGGTGTGTTACTCATTTCTTATTAAATTTAAAATGATAGAATGAGAAAATGATTAAATAGCCATTAATCATTTTCTCATTTATTGATTTACGCTTCTTTTATCTGTGCTTTTATCCAATCACTGGTAACAGATTTTGGTCGCTCCAATGGTTGTCCCAATGCTCTCGACCAGCACAATGCAGACAATACACCCAATGCTCTTGAAACACCAAACAGCACCGTGTAATAGTTGTATTGATTCATTCCATAATGAACCAAAAGTGCGCCAGAGTGTGCATCAACATTTGGCCAAGGGTTTTTCACTTTACCCAATTTTTCCAATTCTGGTGGCACTACTTCAAAGATTTTCCAAATCACATTCACCAATTCATCATTTGGAATATTACGCTCTGCAAAACCTCTTTGAGCCGTAAAACGTGGATCTGGTTGACGCAAAACTGCATGACCATAACCCGGAATTACTCGACCCGAATCCAAAGTCTCTTGAACGTATTTTTGAATCTGCGCTTTGGTTGGTGTTTTCGTACCCAACTTGTCCAACATTCCAAAAACCCATTTGATTACCTCTTGATTCGCCAATCCGTGCAATGGCCCAGAAAGTGAATTAATAGCTGATGCCAATGATACATAAACATTGGCCAAAGTTGAATTAACCAAAAATGCAGTGTGTGCAGAAGCATTTCCACCCTCATGATCGGCATGTATTGTCAAATACAAACGCATCAATTCTTGGAATTCGCCATCGCCAAAACCCATCATGTGTGCGTAATTCGCAGCCCAATCGAGTGTACGATCTTGTTTTGGCTTTTTACCATCACCAAAAGCACGTGAATAAATGAACGCCGCCAAATGAGGAAGACGCGCAATTAAATCCATCGAATCTTCATAGGTCGCATCCCAATATTCTTTTTTATTCATTCCCTCCGCGTACTTCGCATCGAAAACACTTTCTGTTCCCATTGCTGTAATTCCAATGGTAAATTGAGTCATTGGGTGAGTATCGGCAGGTAATTTTTTCAATACGTCATAAACGTGTTTAGGAATTTTACCTCTTCTTCTCCACTCTTTTGACAACCATTTCACTTGCGTTTTGGTCGGCAAGTCACCAGTCAACATTAACCAAAAAAGACCTTCTGGCAATGGTTCGCCACCACCTGGAGCAGTGGGCAATTTATCTCTTAATTGGGGAATTGTAAATCCTCTAAATCGGATACCATCATAAGCATCTAATTCAGAAGTTTCCCACATCATGGTTTTAATACCACGTGCTCCACCAAACACCTGTCCGAGTGTCACGTCACCAACCACTTTGGCTCCATGCTCTTTTACGAGTGCACGGATTTCAGTTCTTAACGCACTTGATTTTTTATGAAATTTTTCCTTTAACGGGTCTTTTCTATCAGCCATTCTTTTGTTGTATAAGTTGTATTAAAATTAGGGTCAGCAAAGAAATGAAATTCATTGGAAATTGTCGAAGATTTTCAATTTATTTCCTTTCATATTAGATTTAATCTAAAACAAAAACGGGACTGCAAAGTTGATTGCAATCCCGTTTTATATATTTTCGTGTAAATATTTTTTACATCGCTTCCATTAATAGAATTCTAATTTCTAATTCTGAAAGATCATCCGCTTGCCATTTTTTGTACTTCGCATTACGTGCTTGAACTTTTGCAGTTCGGTAAGCAACGTAGCTATCCATTTGATCTTCATTGATCAAATCTTTAATTGCACCCAATTTTACTTCTTTCAGATAAGAAAGTTTATTGTAGTACGTTTTAGGCTCCGATTCTTTAAGCTTTAAAATTTCTTTTAAATCACTTGCAAACTGAGTCTCAATACTCAATAATTTAGCTTCCTGAACATCTGACAATTCAACTTTTGAAGTAAGTTCAGCAACGGCTGCATCTGCATTTTTTTGTGCGAAAGTAGCCATTGACATCAGGCACAAAACAGATAGTAGCATTAATTTTTTCATAATTCTTAAAATTTTTCAACAGTTAAAGGTAAATGTAGAGGCCAAATTACAATTTTCTGTTTAATTACAGTGATAAAGTTACTACAAGTATCGGGGATTATCAAAAATGCGATATCTAATTTTTTGATTTTCTTTTAAAAGGTCAACGAACTGGCTATTTAATTCGCAGATTTATTTTCTTTGCGTTCTAAATTTCATCAAAAATATCCAAAA
>CALHBQ010000041.1 GCA_937930815.1 uncultured Saprospiraceae bacterium
GTTACCTATCAAATCGGTTGTTGCCAAAGACGTTTATTCTAACCGTGAAGGAAAATTTGAAATTGTTTTGCCTGCTGGCGAGGACTATTTGATTAGAGCAACAAAAGATATTTTTCAAAACAAAGAAATAACCATTAGCACCAAAGGAGCAGATGCCAAAGTATTTGCCAAATTGGAAATGGCCAGAAAACCTGGGTATCTTTTTGAAGCGACTTTAGCAGAAAAAAGAACTAATCCAGATCAAGAGGTGGATGCGATTCAAGGTTCGTTGATCGAAATTTATAATAACACCACAGAGGAAGAAGAACTTGTTTTGGAAAACCATCCCGATCCGGCGTTCAGTTATACATTTGAGCAAGGGAACCATTACACCATCATGATTCGTAAGGATGGATATTTGGCCAAAAGAATTGAAGCATACGTCAATATCAACGGTTGTATTGTTTGTATTGATGGTGTTAGAAATGCTGGCCCAGGTGTGGTTGATGTAATGACACATGGCTTTGATATGGGAACATTATTGGCTAATATCGAATTAGATAGAGCCGATTTGAATACCAAAATTGCGGTTGATAATATCTATTACGATTTGGCAAAATGGGACATCCGTGAAGAAGCGGCAGAAGAGTTGGACAAAGTGGTTACTTTGATGAATGACAATCCTGAAATCATTGTAGAATTGGGTTCGCATACCGATTCAAGAGGAGGCGATTCCTACAATTTAGACCTTTCACAAAAGCGAGCAAACGCAGCGGTCGAATACATTACACAAGTAGGCGGCATCACGACTGATAGAATTCAATCAAAAGGATATGGTGAAACGCAATTGGTAAATCGTTGTAAGAATGGCGTTAAATGTTCTGAAGGTAAACATCAACAAAACCGTCGAACGGAATTGAAAATTGTAGGTTTTAAACCAAAAAAACGTGCTTGGAAGTCTTTAGAGATGATTGTTCGTGAAGAAAATTTCATGAAAGAATCGGGTGATTTTGTCAGTGGTCAAATTAAAATTGGGGAAGATGGAACCGCTATTCGTTCGGATGGATCACGTGTGAAAATTGATGACGTTATCGAAAAAATACCTTTATCTAAAAAAGTAGTTAAAACAAAAGTTGAAACACCACAAGTAAAACAAGTCCCTCAAGTGCAGGAAGAAGTAATAGCACAAACGCAAATTCAAACACAGGCACCAATTCAACAAAAAACACAGGTTGAAATACAAGCAGAAATGCTAAGACAAGCTCAAATTCAAAAGCAAATTTCCGAAGAACAAAAGGTAAATGAAGCAATCGGCTTGCTCCAAGATGCTAAAATTATAGACCCAACTACCGGAGAGATTGGAGAAGTACTTGTTTCAAAAGGCAATACCTCTGCTCAAACGCAAACAACGATTGAACGTCAAGCAACAGGGCAGGTTCAACAGCAGACTCAGATGCAAGAGGTGCAAATTGTGACCGACCAAGGGAATGTTTCTCAATCTTCAGGAACAGTTTCTGGGCAAATAAATACGCAATCTACTGGGCGAGTTGCTACTCCATCTTCTGCTCAAAGCAATGCGAGCAAATATGTACATCAGTTACTACCTTCAAATTATTCAGGGTATAAAGTGGAGGTGATTGCCTCTCCTATGGAGTTGACTGCCGACCATCCTATCTTTCATAACTATGGCCCAGTGACCGTAGAACGAACGCCAGATGGTGGATTCGCTTATTTGTTGGGTGATTTTACCAGTGAAAGAATTGCCGTCTATTTTCTCAATAACTCAGTTATTGATGATTATGGATCTGCCAAATTGGTTGAGTTTGTTGGTGGCAAACGAATTTACAGATAAGTCAGTTTAGAGTTGAAAGTTAAAGGTTGAAAGAAGTGTTTTCTGGACATTCAACCTTTAACTTTCAACATTCAACCTGTTTCTTTAATATTTCGCAAAACCTTTGCTATACACCAATTCGTGATTGTCTTTTATGATTTTTAGGTAATAAAATCCATGGTCGAAAAAATCTCCTCGAAGAACGTTTTCAAAATCAATCAATCTTTCTTTCGCTATTAGCTGACCTACCACATTATAGATTTCAAATTGATAATTTCGATAATAGTATTCCATACGAATTGTAAATTCCTCGCGAAATGGGTTAGGGAAAACGCCAAATCTATTCTTTGCCAACTCTTCAGGTGTTCCTCTTTTTAGTATTTTATTATCATCGGCCAGCAAATAAGCTACCTCATTATTGACGATATGCAAGTCT
Source organism: uncultured Saprospiraceae bacterium (assembly GCA_937930815.1). Lineage (GTDB taxonomy): Bacteria > Bacteroidota > Bacteroidia > Chitinophagales > Saprospiraceae > JAGQWW01. Next base: position 2,247 of record CALHBQ010000041.1, read on the forward strand.
GTCCAATAGGTCGTTTCCATGCCAAGTTCTTGGTTCCAAGTGTTTCCGCCGTCTTCAGTTTGGTAAAGATTACCCCTGAGATTACCGCCATGACGAGCAGCGAGAAATCCTAAATCGTTGTTCAAAAATTCAATTTCATTGATGGTCTCCATTTCGCTTACAATTTGAATCTCTGTCCAAGTGTTTCCGCCATCTTCTGTTTTGAAAAGGGAACTTCTTGCCATCTTAATGAACCCAGTTTGGTCGTTCAAAAAATGAAAATTGGCTGTAAAAGTGCGCAAATCTGATTCGAAGATATTGAACCAAGTCTCGCCTCCATCGACCGTTTTATAGAGTTTTTTTATGGTTTTTAAAGCGTACGAAAGGTATCCAACGCCTCCTTCAAAAATTTGAAAATCGACAAAACTTCCTTTTTCAATTTCACTATCAATCGTATTCAGTTTGAAAGTCTTTCCGTTATTATTTGAAATGTAGAGACCTTTAAATTCGCTCAAGGCAAACAAGTTTTTGCCTATTTTTTCGAGCTTCGTTATTTTACCAATCCCTTCTGTTTTGTGAATTTGTTTCCAAATTCTGCCTCCGTCTGTCGTTTTGTAAATGGTATTGGCCGAGCAGCTATCATTGTCAACTAAACATCCACCGACGGCCCAACCGAGCCTTTCATTTTCAAAAAGGAAATCTTCAATATATCCGCCAGATTCCATTTGTTGAAATTCGAAGCTTCGACCGAAATCGGTACTCCTACCAATTTCTGCATTGCCAGTACCTAAAAAGATTTTTTCACCGGAAGGAGTAGAAGAAATAGTAACCAATGGCTTGTCAATATATTTGACTTTTTTCCATTGACCAAAACTTAGAAAAGGAAGAAAAATTAATAGTGTAATTATTTGCCTCATTTTATGATTGAATTAAAAAACAGGACAAATATAATAACGGAGTTTAATTTTCATCAAGTTAACAAGAGTCTACCCGAATTTTTCGATTTAATTGAAATAAGATTGCTTCTTTGCCAATCCATTAGTAATCGACTTGTTGCGAGTTACGGGTTGCGAGTCCAGTGTACACGCAACCCGTAACTCGCAACCCTCCTTATTCTTTAATAAAACGTTTAACGATTCTAACTGATTGATTGTCAGTTGTTTGGGACGAAATATAAAAAATTCCAGACCGTAAATTTTTTAAATCTATGATAGAGTTATTTGACAAATTTCCATTCAATTGAATTTGTCCCAACGAATTATATATTTGAAAATCTGACAATTTCAAATCCTCAAAATTTACAAAAAGCTGATGGGTAGCTGGGTTAGGGTAGAGGCTGATTTTATCATTTGAAAAGGAATTTTTAGTGGCGGTTGAAATTTCTGTTCCATCACAATTTTCATCAATACCGTTATTGGGAATGTCCTCGGCTTCTGGGTTGATGTTTGGATTTGTGTCATCGCAATCCACATCCGCGCAAAAGCCGTCGTTGTCTTCATCAATGGTGGTCGAGCAAACGTAAAATGGTGTGCTGACATGCTGATCGAGAAAATCAGCTTCAAATTTCCAAATACCTGACTGGCCTCCAGCAGGAATATTGAAAGAAGAATTCCACCATGATGCATTATAATTTTCTCGAGAAACTCTTTCCCAAGTATCTACAATATCACCTGCTGGGTTGATGATGTAATAATCAGTTTTTTGATTGACAAGATGATCTCGATAGTAAGAACCTAAGATTACTTGACTTCCAGGCGAAAAAGTGTTTTCAAAATTGGTTCGTTCGCTTGACAAAGGGCAAGTCATTCTGATTTGATCATGATGAGTGATAAGAGCCAGAATTCGAGACTCCTTATATGGTTTTTGGTCGGCCCACCAAGATTCGTTGTTCAATTGGTTGCAAGAATTTTTGTACGGATCGATTAAATGCGCTCTATTGTAAATGTCATCATCATAAACTTCAAAATGCAAATGTGGCCCAGTTGAGCGACCAGAACTGCCGATAACTCCAAGGAATTCTCCTTTTTCTACCCTTTGTCCAAAACCTTTGGTAGTCAGCGAATTTGTTTTCAAATGACCATACCAAGCGACAGAACCATCATCATGTTGGATATAAATTGCATTCCAGTCACCAGCGCCTTGCCATTGACAATTTTGGTCAAAATTTCCATCTTGTTTCAAAATAATGAGCCCATCTGCGGCGGCAACGACTTCTGCCAAATCGTTTTCAAATAGATACCAAGGAAATGGCCATGTAAAAATATCAGTGCCTTTGTGTCCATTGTAGGAGTTGTCTCCACAATTATAATCAGTAACAGCCGAAGTGGTGTTTTGGTCAACATAATTGGAGATACCAAAAGCATTGATCCAATTAAGTTTTTCTGACTTTCTAACTGGCCACCCAAATTGAACGATCTTTTTAGAAGCCGTTTCTTCGATAATGCCTTCTTTTTTTAATTGAGCGATGTTGAGGCTCAATTGTTCACCAATTATTTTACGCTCATTATCCGTCAAACAGACTCCGTTTTTGAAATTTTCACCACCTGAAGTTGTCTCACCGATTATTTGCGAAATTCCAGAAATAGAATAAATCAATAAGAGAAAAATTAATGCTTGTTTCATTTTAAAAGTTTTTTGAAAAATAGGGTTTTATGCACTACAAACTTAACTAATAAGTTCCAATAATTTCTCCTCAACAATTCTATCTTTGCGCCGTTTTTAGAATAACAATCATTTAATCTACAATCGATAAAAAATGAATTACGACTTAATTATAATTGGAAGCGGACCTGGTGGATATCCAGCTGCAATTAGAGGTTCTCAATTGGGAATGAAAGTGGCTATTATTGAAAGAGAATCTTTGGGTGGAATTTGTCTCAATTGGGGCTGTATTCCTACAAAAGCCTTATTAAAGTCTGCTCAAGTTTTCGAATATGTTCAACATGCAGCGGATTATGGTATTAAAGTAGGAAAGTCATCACCTGATTTTGGTGCGATGGTAAGTCGTAGTCGTGATGTAGCTGGTGGCATGAGCAAAGGTGTCCAATTTTTGATGAGAAAGAATAAAATTGACGTCATCATGGGAACGGGGAAACTGGTTCGTGGTAAGAAAGTCGAGGTGACAGATGACAAAGGCAAAAAAACGGAATACACGGCAAAAAGTATCATCATCGCAACTGGTGGTCGAGCAAAAGAATTACCAAGTTTACCAATTGATGGTAAAAAAATAATCGGATATCGTCAAGCAATGGTGCTTCCAAAACAACCTAAGAAAATGGTTGTGGTTGGTGCTGGAGCAATCGGTGTTGAGTTTGCATATTTCTACAATTCAATCGGAACGGAAGTAACGGTGGTAGAGTACATGGCGCAAGGATTGGTACCGAGAGAAGACAAAGACATTTCTAAAGAATTGACTAAACTCTACAAAAAGAAAGGCATGAATATCATGGCCAATTCTTCTGTAGAAAAAGTAGATACAAAAGGTAAAACTTGCAAAGTGACCGTGAAGAGTCGAAAAGATGGCTCCGAACAAATCATCGAGTGCGATGTCGTTTTATCTGCTGCTGGAGTGACGCCAAATACCGAAAACATCGGTTTAGAAACATTAGTCATCAAAACAGAAAGAGGTTTGATTCAAGTCAATGAGTTTTATCAAACAAATGTTGCTGGAATCTATGCGATTGGTGATGTAACACCTGGCCAAGCATTAGCACACGTGGCAACAGCAGAAGGTATTCTTTGTGTTGAAAAAATTGCTGGACATAACGTTGAGCCAATTGATTACAACAATATTCCAGGTTGTACTTACTGCATTCCGGAGATAGCATCGGTTGGTTACACAGAAGCTGCTGCAAAAGAAGCTGGTTATGAAATTAAGGTTGGAAAGTTCCCTTTCACGGCAAGTGGAAAAGCAAAAGCAGCTGGCGTACCAGAAGGCTTCGTCAAAGTGATTTTTGATGCGAAATATGGCGAATGGTTGGGTGCGCACATGATTGGCTCCAATGTAACCGAAATGATTGCAGAAGTCGTTGCTGCTCGTAAATTAGAGACCACAGGGCATGAGATTTTGAAAACCGTTCATCCTCACCCAACAATGAGTGAAGCGGTGATGGAAGCAACTGCTGCAGCTTATGGTGAGGTAATTCACTTATAGGAAATAGGTTGAAGGTTTTGGGTTGAAAGTTGAATGAACCATTCGTTAAACTTTTGACTAAAAACAAAAAAGGGATGCTATTCAAATTTGAATAGCATCCTTTTTTTATGAAAACAAGTGAATTAGAAAATTATCTAACCACCAATTTTTTAACAGCAGTAGTGCCATCATCAGAAATTACTTGTAGAAAGTAGGTTCCTGTTTTCAATTTTGAAATATCTTTTCTGTGTGTAAATTCAGTTGCAGATAAGATTTCAGAATCTTGTAATTGGCCAATGGTGTTGTAGATGTTCAAGACCCTTTGAACATTTCCTTCTTCGAAAGTAAGGTTTAACCAATCGTTTGCTGGGTTTGGTGATGCTGTGAAATTTACTTTTTCGTAATTATTAGAAACACTTACAGGGTCGCTGCAGGAACTGTAATATACAATTAGCGTGGCTTTGTCGGAAGGGTTTTCTTGGTCAAAGAATTCAACCGCCCATCTCGAACCATAATTGCCATCTGAAATTACTTCTAACTTAAATGATTCGTCAGATTCTCCTGCTGCTATTTCTGCAACTGGTAATCCGTTCAACTTTTCTCCATAGGTGGTTTCTTCTGATACAGGTTGGAAGCAATTTATCCCAAAACAAATAACGACTGCTGATGAAGTATCCTGTGGATTATAACAAATAGGTCTGACGGTACAATCAAGTTCGAGGCTATCATTGGAGTTATTGGTAATAACATAAGTGTTATAATCAATAATGGCACCCGGTCTTAATACAACAGTATCTTGAGAAAGGGTGATAGTCTGAGCAAAAATTGCAATTGAAAAAAAGGGTAGGAGTATGGTAAGAAGTATTTTCATAACTATTTTTTGGAATTGAAAAAGAAGCTGTTTCAAAAGTTAGTCCTTTTGAGACAGCTTCTTACCTATTATTTAAGAACGTTATTTAATAATTAATTTTTTAACGGAGGTCGCACCGTCATTAGAAATCACTTGAAGAAAGTAATTTCCAGAAGTTAATTTTGAAATATCTTTTCTATGTGTGAAAGCACCTGTAGAGATAATTTCAGAATCTTGTAATTGACCAATCGTATTGTAAATATTCAAAACTCTTTGAGTATTTCCTTTCTCAAAAGTAAGATTTAAAAAATCACTTGCTGGATTCGGTGAAGCTGTGAAGTTTACTTTTTCATAAATATCCGAAGTGCTTGAGGATGCATCGCAAACATCAAAGTAAACTACCAAAGTTGCTTTGTCTGTTGGGTTCGCTTGATCAAAGAAATCAACCTCCCAAACGGTACCATATTTCTGACCCGAAAAAGCTTCTAATTTGAAGGTGTTATCTTCTCCTCCCGCGCCAATCGTTGTCACTGGCTCCATTGTCAATTCGCCATAAGTAGTCTCTACATTTACTGGAGAGAAACAAAGCGTTCCAAAACAAATTGCAATTGATGTATCATCATCTGGATTGTAACACATTGGTCTTATGGTACAGTCGATATCAACTTGACTACCAGCGTTGTTGGTAATGAGGAAGGTGCCATAATCAATTTTGTCACCGTGTCTAAGATAAATGGTGTCCGCAGAAAGTGAAATGGTTTGTGCAGAAACTGCCACTACTATGAGAGTAAACAGAAGGGTAAAAAACTTTTTCATATAAAAGGATTTATTTTGGATAATTAATTTTCCATAAATTTAGTCTTGTTAGGTGAGCTGTGCTATTATTGATAGCAAAAATTAGGCGAGATGTCAATTGCCTTACCGATAAGTTCGAATTCTATTTTTTTTATGAAAAATAGATAGTGAATGCGATACAGAAAGTGTTGATGAGTCTATAAGCATTGATTGCTTAATAATCTATTTCAAAATAAGGACTATTAGGGAAGGGCTATTTATATTTTTCGATCAAAGATTTTACTTCTTCAACATTCCAGTTTGCAGAGCCTTCGTGTTTCAAAAGCACTTTATCGCCTTTCAAAAGATAAGTGGTCGGAATAACTCGTGTCTGGAGATTTTCAGGATAACCAGCAATATTTAAATAATAAGGTGGGAAGGAAAATCCTTTCTTTCTGAAAAATTTTTCTTGCTTTTCGGGAGCATCCAAACCAATAATATAAAAATCACAATTGTCTTTTTCTTCTTCTTGCAATTTATTGATAAGTGGTAATTCTTTGACGCAAGGTGGACAATAGGTTGACCAAAAATTGATAAAAATTAAACGATCTTGTTTGGAAGAAACGATGGAAGATTCCTTGTTTTCTAACTTGACCACTTCAAAATTATAGGAAATTTGTTCTTCTAATACCTCTATTTTTGGTTTGCGGAGTCCGGTAAGTAAAATAGAGCATCCCTGCAATCCCATGAGATTGACAAGCCCAACTAATAACAGTAATCTAATTTTTCGAGCAAACATTTATTTCTTATTTGTCAAAAACTGTTAACGAGAAAAATATAGGGTGAGTGCTTGGCTTGTTTCGAAGGGTAATGGAGTTCAACTACAAATATACCAGATTTGGCCGGTTAATATGTCACAAATTCGAAATTATTTATTGAAGTTGTTTGAGAATAGGTTTTAGATGCGAAAATTTGAGATTGAAGGTTCTGAAGAAGTCAAATTTTGAATGCATAGTCCCCGGCTACGGATTTAAAATTTGGCAAAATCAGGTTCTTCAAAATCAGATTTGCAGCTTAAAAGCTATTTTTAAACAACTTCATTTAGAATTTATGACTTCAAGTAGTTTATTCATCATTTTTAAATCTGATGGAGTTGATTTTTTTAAATTCTTGTATTCTTTGTCAATCATAATCATACTGTACCCATCTGCCAGAATTTCCTCTGCCCCCATCAAATAATCAGTAAATGTTCCTACTTGAGTATAAAAATTTTTGAAATTATTAAAAGGGATGCTTTGAAAACTGCCATTGTACTTTTGAATTTCCCAAACGCCATTTTTTTCTTCAACTGGAAAAAGTCCAAACCCAATTAGGTCAGAAAATTTTTGCTTTTTGTTAAAGGTCTTGGATTTGTTGTAGGTGAGAATGGTTGCCAAAACAGTTTCTCCATTGTGATTTTCCAATTCAATCAAATAATCATAATCGAAAAAATCAGGATTGGTAATTCTCCGTGATTCTAAAGCTTTAGGAATTTCAAAGCCTTGTGGTTTGAATCCTACAATCTCGTATAGGGACGGATGCTTTTCGTAATTATTGCGCGTATAAATGTGAAATAATTCATGATAAAGCACCCTTGTAAAATATTGTTTTTGAGTATTCATTTGAATGCTTCCTAACCAAAATTTTGGAAAAACAATAGCATCGCCACAAGTGTAAAAAGCATTAAATTCTTCTTTGCCTGAAGTTTTGATAAGAATCAAAGTGTCTTGCATAATGGAAGGCGTTCGCTCTTCTACATCTGGTATTACATTTTTCAAAAAAGAAAGGATTCTTTCTTTTTGACCTTCGTCCCAATTCAAAACTTCTTTTTGGAGGAAACTTTCATAAGCAGACTTTGCTACCTCTATGGTTTCGTTTGTATAGTCCTTTTTGAGGCGAATCGAAAAATCCATCAAGCCCATTGTATCTACGAATGTACTATTCATAATGTACTCGAACCCTTCTTGATGGTTGACGAATTTAACGGAGGTATTTCCGATTTTTTCGATTTGAGAGGTGGTGATTTCTTCAACAGTCATATCGCAAGAACAATATATTAGAATTAAGATTAAAAAGATGCAAGGCTTTTCCATCATTCGTTTTTGTATTTACCCAAATCATCAATCGAATACCTTTCCAAACTTTTTTTAGTTTCGAATGATTGATAAATTGGCTTTAAATTACTCCAAAATTCTTTGTTTTCAGGGAAAGCAAATATCATTTTTTGGAAGTTTTTTTCTTCCATTTTAAACGGAAAAATGTGAACGGGTATTTTGAATTGACCAGTATCATTGGCTTGTTTAGCAATCACGAATAATTCCTTTATCCAAAAATCAGTTATCGGAATACAGCCAATAGTTTCACATTTTCCATGAATGAAAATATCTGAACCTAGTGCGGTTTTATGACCTAAAATTCTATCTGACTTGTTAGGGTAATTTATTCCAAGTGAAAGGTGAAACTTGCTTTTTTCGTTGAATCGATCAATATGATATAGCCCTTCGGGCACTTGTAGATCTCCTTCTTTTCTTTTGGGACCCAATTGACCACTCAGTTTGCAAAATGGGTAAGATTTAAGTTTTTTATAGAATTTGTCCTTTGGGTTTTTGACCCACAATTCCAATTCTTTTTCTTTTTTGAAAGCTCTTAAAAATAGGTGAAAGGTTTTTGAGTCGATATTTTTGGAATGAAAAAGAGAATGAATCGCTTTTGCTTTTTCAACTTTTGCCTGCTCGTATCTTCCGGTAATTTCTTTGGTTGGTTTTTTCATTTCGCAACTAAGCATGTGAAAAAGTATAGCCGCAAAAATGAGTACATTTTTCATAATTAGGATAAATGGTTTCATAATAATAAAACCATATGGCTATTGAGCCATTCAATCAACCAACCTTGAAATTCAAATTGCTACTAATCCAAACGAATTTTAAGGGTGTTGCGGGCCAAAAGCATATCAAATTTTTTCTCAATAATGGAATTTCCATTTTTTCTAATATGACATTCTTTACCGATAATTTGGCCATTTACTAGTTTCCCATTTAGCAAACATCTACAAGCCAAAATTTTAATTCCTTGGCGCTTGAGTTGAAGAGAATTGTCTAAGGTATCGGAATGTTGCTCAAATGGTATCCAATAAGTATTGGTAAATTCCTTTGCTTGAAAGGAAAGCATTGCCATCAAGGCAAATAGGATAGATAAGGTTTTCATTGGTTAAAAAGTTAATAGGTTGCTCAAAGTTTGTGTATCGCAAATATGGGGGATAAAGCTCAAAGTAATACCCACATTTTCATGTGGTAAGAATTAGGTGTAGTTTTTGCGAAAACGTGGGGCTAACCTCTCAAAATCATTGGGTCAATAATCAAATTTATAAAAAAAGTCTTGATTCTTTGCATAAGAATTCCCATATTTATTTTTTATAAATGTTAAAGGCATAATTTTTGCCTTTTAATTGTGTTATTTGTTTTTCTTTTGCACTTCCTTCCCACAGAGAGAAATAAATAAATTTTCACCCTCCACCGAAGTTTTTTACAACTTCGAATTACTGACAATAAGGCCAATTTCCTCCTACCTACTTTGCTGTAAAAGTATTGGTAAAAAGTCTGTTTTAGTTTTTCGTTGGACCATAAAAACTCGGAAATTCATTCGTGAATTACTGAACAAACACAACCTATATTATGGAAATGGTAATAATCATGGCCGTTGAAGTTTTATTTCTTTTTGTCGCGATGGGGATCGGGGCATTTTTAGAACAAGAATAGAATTATTTCAATTTTTGAAAAGTGCGTATGCCCTTCAAATTTTTGGAATGAGAAATAGTAAAATCGAAAATTCTAATGCACAATTCAATGTATTCAAATCAAAAATCTTTGCTTCTGGCAATGATGATGCTTTTGGGATGTACATCGATCTATGGTCAACAAGATCCGATGTTTACCAAGTATTTTTTTAATACACTCAATTATAACCCTGCCTATGCAGGTTCCAAAGAGTATTTGTCTGTTGTGGTGCTTGCTCGCGAGCAATGGCTAAATTTTGGAAGCGGAACTAATAAAGATGGGGGAGCGCCAAGTTCTCAAACTTTTTCGGTTCATGGGCCTTTGCAAAAAAGAGTTGGAATCGGTCTGAATTTTTCAAACGATAAGATTGGTGCGACTCAAAGTAATACCATTTCTGGAATTTATAGTTACAAAGTTCCATTTGGAGAATCTCATCTTTCTCTTGGTGTGAGTGTCGGTGTGACCAACTGGAGAGCAGATTGGAATGAACTGGTTTTTCGTTCTCCTCGTGGAACTGATCCAGTCTTTGCAGCGAATGTTGAGCCCGTTTGGATTCCATCGGTAGGAGCAGGAGCGTATTTCTATCATAAGTTTTATTACATCGGTTTTTCTACTCCAAGATTGTTTCAATATGATTTAAGAAGTGATATTGATAATCCAATCCAAAGTATCGTCAAAAATGCGCAGATATATCCGCACTACTATTTTACTTCTGGAGCAGCTTTTCGAGTCAGAGGGGATGATATAATTTTTAAACCTTCACTCTTGATCAAAAATGTTGGTTTATTCAATCAGTTTGTATCCAACAGCAGTCAAGTTATTTCAGGGATTGCTGCACCAACTGAATTTGATATCGACCTTTCTTTACTTTTTTATGAAAAAATGTGGACTGGTTTGTCTTTCCGTTCTGCTTTTGAGCAGATTTTTGAAGGGACAAGTTCTCATGACTCCATGGATATTTGGGCTTCTTTTTTTATGGGTAACGGCCTTAGACTTGGCGTTTCCTACGATTTTCCTCTGAATGAACTCCAAAATTATACGGTCGGTTCTTTCGAGTTGATGTTGGGATATGACTTTGATTATAAAGTGAAAAAAGTTACAACTCCAAGGTATTTTTAGAAGGCAAGAATAGGAGAGGATTGAGAATAGGAGCGGATTGAGAGTATGAGAGGTTTGAGAATCTCAAACGCTCAATCCTCTCAAACTCTCAATTTCTGCTAGTGCATTCTATCTCCTCTTACTTCTAAATTAGCCAAAATTTTAGCTTCTGCTTCCAGATATTCGGCCCATCGTTTTTTTACTTGTTCCTCCGGTAAATAGGTTTTAGCCAATTGGATAAACAATTTATAATGTCCCGCTTCGGATACCATGAATTTGTGATAAAATTCGCGCATTTCAGGCGGATTGATATGCAGAGAAAGTAAGCGAAAACGCTCACAACTTCTCGCTTCGATTAAGGCGCAAGTCAATAGATTTTCTAAAAGTCGAGTATCTCGACTTCCTCCTTTTATTTGAAATTTCATTAATTGACCAACATATTCATCCTTTCTCTGGCGTCCCAATTTTAAACCCCGTTTATCCAGCTCTGCCAAAACTTGTCTGAAATGTCCCCATTCTTCGGTAACGATTGGAGCGACTTCTCTTACTAATTCTTCTCTTTCCGGATTTTGTTGAATTATTTTAATACAAGAAGAGGCAGCTTTTTGCTCACAGTAGGCATGATCTGTCAATATTTCTTCCAAATCCATTTCAGCCAAATTGACCCAGCGTGGGTCAGTCGGTAGTGTCAATCCAAGTTTAAATTTCTTTTGTGGTTCCATTTTATGATGTTTGAATTGCAAAAATAGTCCAAAGGTTCACTTAAAAAAATGGTTCTTAGACAAATCCTGTAATTTAAGTTAGTCCAAAGTGTAAAATTTTACCGAAGTAAATTCGGGATAAACTTTCTCTGTATCGGTCAGTAAATTTTACACTTCGGATTGACCACAGAATTTGTCTAAGAACGAAAAAAATAACCCCTTGCAAAAAGCTATGCAAGGGGTCTTAAGAATCGGGTAATTAAATATATTTTATCGGCCAATCATCAAGCGTTTTGTCGCTCGACCATCCGTTGTTTTAATTGAAACGAAGTAGAATCCTTCTGTCAAATTCGATACATCCATTTTAAGTATGGAATTTATATTTTCAAACTTAGCTAACTTCATCAATTTCCCTTGTGCATTATAAAGCTCCACTCTAACCGCATCTTCAATTTGTTCATTGATTTGGATGTTAAGCGTTGCATCAGCAGGGTTAGGGAAAAGCGTAATGTTGTTTTCTAAAGTTTGATTTACATCATCAGTTGAAGAGGTAAGGTCGATACTAAAGTTGAACTGCTGATTTCCTAACCAACCACCATCTTTATCTCTAATTGTAAACAAGAAATTGTCATCAGGCTCCATATTCGTATCTAAGTGACGATACCAGATCAAACCTTGGTTGATGTTGAATTGAGTGAAGTTGTCTCCAATGCTCATTGGATTACCATTTTTTGAAAGGATACCAAATTCAGGTAAAGTTACCACGGTATAGACTAAATCCCATGGTTCGATTTCATCTCCTAACTGATCTTCAACCTCCAGAAAAGATGGTGTAATTTGTTCCCCTAATCCAAAGTTGACAGGTAATGTTTCATTTCTAAGAAGTTTTGGCGCTTGCAAAGCCAAATCTGCACAAAACTCCAATTGCCACTCTTGCAAACTTCCACCGCCGCCGTTACCTGGCTTCACGACTTCAATTTCAAGCGACCAAGTACCAGTCAACTCTTCGCCGTTGAAACGGTTTAAAAATTCTTGAGGGCCTCTTTGCTTTCCATCATTTGGTGGGCAAGGGTTACGGCTATTTACTGCATCATCAAATCCAAAATTGAAAACCGAACCATTACAACGCTCCTGAAAAAGTATTGCTCTTGTATCTTGAGGTGATATAAGGGTCATCTTCAAACTTGTAATTGGTTCATACGAACCTTTTATAATAGGAATATTTAAATCATTAATAATTCCTTGATCCAAAACCGGTATCGAAGAAGTGATGGTTTGAACACTCGCTCCTGGTATTGAAAGTGATGCTTGATCTCCTTCTAAAGCGATTTTTGTTTTACATTCTTTTGATACCGTATGAAAAGAAAATGGCGTGGTATAATCTCCTGCTCCACAGATATTGAAAGGGCGAACTCTCCAATAATAAGGCGTATTTTCCTCTAATAATTGGTTTGGGATGAAAAAGGTATCTCTCATGCCTTGTTCTTCCTCAATGATATCTCCTGGCGCAAAAGCAGGAGAAGTTGCCAATTGAAAATCAAAAATATCAGCGTCTGCAATGTTATTCCATTCAATTATTGGTTGCTCTGGAATACCTCCTTGACCATCATTTGGTGTTAATAATCGTAAAGCTGAAAAATCATTTCTTGAAAATTCTAAAAGAATTTCTTTTGTAACAGTATCCGTTCCATTGCCATAAATGATTACTTCAAGCGGCAATTCACCAGTACCTAAATCATTGGTCATCGTCAAATCAAGCGTCGCATTTTCACCTGGCATTACTTGGTCTGAACTTAAACTGGCAGTGATTCCATTTGGAAGCGTTGTTAGCAATTCAACAGTCAGTAAGCTATCGTAATTTAGAATCGAACCAGTTTCAATACTAACCGAAAGGTCATTTGGCAAACAAGAAAAATTGAATTGAGGACTTACAGATGCAGTGAAACTTGGTTGAGTTGCTTCTTCAACTTTAAAGTTCGTCGTGTTTACGTTATAGAATATATTGTCAGTTCCTTTGATTTTTATACGTGCGTTGCTGGTTGTTAAATTCGGCGCAAAAACACGCTCATGGCCATCGTTTAATGTTGCTTTCGCTAAAAGGATATCCCAAGTTACACCTCGGTTAGCCGAGAAATAAATATCCACTGCTCCAGCATTTATTTTTCCACCTTTGGTATTGGCAACATCCCAAGTGATGTCTACGGCTTGTCCTCCTTCCCACACGACAGTATCAGATGCTTGAGAAGTTACTAAGAAAGGGCCCGCTGCATTATCAGAGTGAAATGCCACCTCTTCCCAAATTACTCCTCCAGCGGTAGGGTGGTTATCCCTTACTGTTAAAGTGAAATTCCAGTCTCTTCCATAATCAACTGTTCTTTCCCAAGCTGGAGTATTGATACCTGGATTGATGACAATATCGGCTCTTGGAAAACTTCTATAACCATTAGCAACAGCAGGATAAGAACGATATATCGGACAGTTTCCAATTGGCATTCCTAAAAATGTCGCTACACCTCTCAAGTTATGTTGTTCCCAACTATAAGCTAAATTATCACCATCATCATCGGTAGCAGTGGCCTCTAATTCGAAAGGAGTACCTTTTGGAATATAAAATCCATCGGTGTATGGCCATTGAATATCTGGAACATGGTTGCCTGGGTTTTCTAAGGTACCACATCCTTCATGCACTCTGAATGCCCAATTTCTAAACTGAGCTAAAGAACCATTAGAATAGTAATCATCATCTGCTCCAAGATTTTCAGAACCACATGCACCTGAGTAGGACATAATAGTAGAACCAGAACCTGGTTCGAAAGCACCTCGAGAAGCACGTTGGCCATCATTACCTGGGCAGTTATCCCAAGAGTGGCTAACTGAATTTTGGTGGCCCATTTCATGAGCCATCGTTGAGATATTAAGACCAAATCCATTACAAGTCATCCCACCTGCTTTACCGTTTGTACAAGAGTTGGCTCCACTTGCCACACCACCAACATCTGTACATCGGTTAGTCATAGCATGACCGATATCATAAGTGTTGAGCCCTATTCTTGCATTGAAAACATCTTGATTTCTACTAAGAATCTCACCTCCTACATTTCCAACTGGGTAAGGATCCGTATTAGGATCCATCCAAATTAGTTTATCTGTTTCGTCATGAAGCACTAATTGAGTAGAAAGCTCTGGTCCCCAAATTATATTTACGCGAGTAAGTACTTGGTTAAAAACACCTACAATATCATCTACATCATTTCCTCTTGAACTTGAGAATTCACCTGTAGCAGCTATGGCGATAATAAAAGTTTTTTGATCTACTAAGGCACCTCTCGTTCTATTTCTAACTGCTTGATCGTTTGAAAGTCCGTTTGAAAAGTCTTCAAAAACTGACTGATCAGTGAGTCCGCAAGATAGTTTCTGTGGATTTCCCCAGTTTTCAAGGTCTTCTTTTACATTATAAGACATGTAATATTCAGAATTTCCTTTTGCGTAAGCATCAATATAGAAAGTGCTACCGACCATACTGATAGCAGCATGGAAGCCTTGAGGTCCATATCCTAAAGCGATGATGGAACCTGTTTTAGGGTTGGAACCCAAATAGGTCTTAATCGAAGGATACCGAGCGGCAATACCTGACTGCATTACGGATTTTTCATAAATTTCGAAGGTTTCCATTACGTTATTTGGCAAAGGAATCTCTATCTCTAAAGTTTTTTGGCTTGCTTTTCCTGTGTAAGCGGGAGCATCTTTTAGATAAGATTTCATACCATCTACATCTAAAGAAACTAACCGAAACTTATTTGGAAAAACTTGTCTTTCTACCTCGGAAGACAATTTTAACTGAGCTTCTTCAACATCACTCCAAAGAGCGGAGGACTGAGCATAGTTAATATTCAAAAATAAAAGAAGGAAAAATAAGGTGGAAAAAATTCTCATTTTGGAACGTTTGAATCAGGTGAAAAAAGGTTTTTTTCTACTGACACCAAAAATAGAACTACTACCCATTTCACCGACATTTTTATCGACAAAATGTAGTGAAATGTCATCAAGCGTTGAAAAACGGATAATTAAATTAGAAAAGCTGCAACCTATTAAACTTTTATTATCATCAAGCTAAACCTTACACAAGCGTACCGCTGCTTTGGAAAGTGTGTCTTCTGTTTTTGCAAAACACATTCTCACAACTCGATGATTATTAACTTTTGTACAAAAAGGAGAGATAGGAATAGTGGCAACTTTATGTTTTTCGACCAACCATTTGGCAAATTCAGTATCAGGCAAATCTGAAATGCCACTGTAGTCAAAAAGCTGATAATAGGTTCCCTCACTTTTGATAGGCGTAAATCGAGATTTTTTCATTTTTTCTAAAAAGAAATCCCTCTTTTGCTGATAAAAAGCTGGAAGTTCCTCAAAAAAAGTAAGGTCTTCCGAAAATTCAGCAATCGCATGCTGCATCGGAGTATTCACTGAAAAAACATTGAATTGGTGAATTTTTCTGATTTCCTCCATCAAATGAGGAGGCGCGATGCAATAACCCATTTTCCAACCAGTGGTATGAAAAGTTTTTCCAAAAGAAAAGGTAGAAACGCTTCTTTGGTAAAGTTCCGGAAACTTTAAAATAGAGTGATGCTTTGCTTCATCAAAAACCAAATGTTCGTAAACTTCGTCACTTAAAATAAGGATATTGGTTCCTGTGGTGATTCGTTGCAATTCCAACATATCTTCTTCTGAAAGTACTTTTCCAGTTGGATTATGTGGATTGTTGATAATAATCATCCGCGTGTCACGAGAAAACAACCTATGAAAATCAGACCAGTCAATTTTGAAATCTGGCCCTTTCAACGAATATGGAATTGTATATGCCTGACATAAATCAATGGCCGGTTTGTAAGAATCATAGGCTGGTTCTATGATAATCACTTCGTCATTTGGGTGTACCAAGGCAGTGATAGCACAGTAAATTGCTTGAGTTGCTCCTGCGGTTACCGTAATTTCGGAAGCAGGGTCTAATTTTTTACCGTATAAATGTTCGACTTTATTGGCGATAGAATTGGTAAGGGCAGGGACGCCTTGCATAGGAGCATACTGGTTGTAACCCTCTTTCATGTAATGTGCCACCAATCCTTTCAACTTCGCTGGGCAATCAAAATTGGGAAAGCCTTGCGATAAATTAATGGCCTTGTGTTCTTTGGCCATCGCTGACATAACCGTAAAAATGGTTGTCCCAACATTTGGCAATTTCGACTTTAAACTCATAGTATTTTCTAACGCTAAACAAATTCTAAGCGCTAAAAGTAGTCAGTTCTTCCATCTTATCAAATTTTGAAGAAATTTACTACCTGAAGTTACGCATAGCAACTACGTAGAAGTAAAATATTACCTTAATTTGGAAGTGATATTTCACAGTGGATTTTTCCTAAGAAAAGCAATCATAGCTCGTGCGAGGCGCTGCCTCGTGTGTGGGATCAGTTGGTTTCTAACCAACAAATCTAATAATGCAGGCGAGACGCCTGATGATCTTACGCACGAGGCAGCGCCTCGCGCGAGCCATGAGTTTTTTCAACTTTGCAACGATTTTTTTTGAGTAATACTAAATGATTTGACCCTGTTTCATTATTTGAAGTGAATAATAAATAACTTTGGGAATCTAAATATACATGACTGATGAAAGAACATAAATTCGGAACAAAAGCGATACATGCAGGCGTTCATCCTGACCCCGCTACAGGTGCGGTGATGACTCCAATTTATCAAACTTCGACCTACGCACAAGTTGAACCTGGAGTCCATAAAGGATACGAATATGCACGTACTAAAAACCCAACTCGTTCAGTTTTGGAAGCCAATTTAGCGGCTTTAGAAAATGGTTATGATGCCATTTGTTTTGGTAGTGGAATGGCTGCAATGGATGCTGTTTTGAGAATGTTTCATCCAGGTGATGAGGTCATTTTGAGTAATGATTTATACGGTGGTTCTTACCGTTTGATGACCAAAGTATATGAGCGATATGGTTTGAAAGGAGTTTTCGTTGATATGCGTGACCCTGCTAAAATTGAGGCAGCAATTACAAAAAATACAAAGCTCCTTTGGATTGAAACACCAACCAATCCAATGTTGCAATTGGTTGATATTCAGGCAGTTACTAAAATTGCTAAAGCGCATGAAATTTTGTCTTGTGTAGATAATACTTTTGCCTCTCCATATTTGCAACAGCCAATTGAGCTGGGTGCAGATCTCGTTTCTCACTCGGCGACGAAATATTTGGGGGGTCATTCAGATGTGATTTTGGGAGCAGTAGTAGTGAAAACAAAAGAGCTTTCTGAGCAATTACACTTTATACAAAATGCAGTGGGCGCAATTCCTGGCCCACATGATTGTTTTTTAGTTTTGAGAGGCATAAAGACATTGCATGTACGTCAAAAGCGAGCTTGCAAAAACGCAAAGAAAATCGCCAAATTTTTAGCCGCTCATCCGAAAGTGAAAAACGTTTATTACCCAGGTTTGAAAACGCATCCTCAATATGCTTTGGCAAAACGCCAAATGAGATATGCTGGCGCGATGGTTTCTTTTGACATGGTTGGTGATAAATATGAAGATGCAAAAGTGGCTTTGAGTAATACTCATTTATTCACCTTGGCGGAATCGTTGGGTGGGGTAGAGTCTTTGATTGGACATCCAGCTTCTATGACGCATGGTTCTATTCCAAAAGAAGAAAGATTGAAAATTGGATTGACAGATTCGTTGATTCGATTGAGTGTAGGAATTGAGGATGTTGGAGATTTGATTCGTGATTTGGAGGTTGCTTTGAAGGCTGTTAAGATTAAAGTTGAAACGGAGGTTTAGAAAACCACTGATTTTCTAAAAGTTTAGAGGCTGTCTCAGAAGGTCTAATGTGGGGGATTTTCAAAATCCGTCACATTTGTAAGTTATTGATAATCAATAACTTAAAGATATGCTCGATTTTGAAAATCGAACATATCATCGAAACCTAAAAAAAATGTGAGATTCTAATTTCAATTAATATTCAATATGATTTTCAAAATTATCACTCGAACGCTTCTACTTATTATCTTATCAATCATCGTTTATTGGTATTACCCTTTGGCGGACACTGGCCCCCTGACTTTGGAATATCCAATGATTTCTGATACTGGGCA
>CALHBQ010000042.1 GCA_937930815.1 uncultured Saprospiraceae bacterium
ACCATTATTTCCAATTCTCTAGCTGCTTTCAGAACTTGTTGTCGTTGATTTCTTCGTGGTTGATTATAACTTTTTACAGAAAAAGCGCCATATGCTTTTGTTCTTTTGATAGCTGAATAGGCATCTTCGTAACTATTCACCACGGCTTTAAAATCTCCATCTGCACCATATAAAATTGTTCCCGTAGAGAACAATCGAGGGCCAACCATATTCCCATGTTTTATCATTTCAGATTGACTAAAAATCATTTCTGAATTACTCGATGGGTCATGCGCAGTTGTAACGCCGTAAGCCAAATTTGCATGGTACTCCCATTGCTTTTGAGGAGACAATCCATATCTGAAATTCCCCAAATGACCATGTACATCAACGATGCCTGGCATGATGGTTTTTCCAGTACAATCAATCACGTTTACTCCAGAAGCAGCAGAAATGTTTGCGCCAACTTCCTCAATTATATTGTCTTTTATTAAAATGCTTCCATTCTCAATTACCTCATCGCCTTCCATCGTAATAATGCGCGCATTTTTCAATAAAATTGTTTGATTTGGTTTGTCAGATTTGACTTCCAAATTGACAATCACACCTGCCGAATCCATTGGTGGAATACTATCCACAGCGCCATTTAAAAACAGAAAACGGTTTGTTAATTTATCTGTGAAATATTCATTTCCGAGTGTCCAATGCAATTTTTCACTATCACCAGACCAGTGCAGATTGATACCTGCATCTTTGGCAACTTGAGAAACTGGAACTGATTTAGCATCTTTCGAAAGACTAATCGTTTTACCCGTTTTTGGGAATGGAGCGATGTAAACTTTATAAAGCTCTGACCACGCAATCCACTCATTATCAGGACTTAAGGAGAATTTTTGAGCATACTTTGCGTCGATGTGTTTCTTCTCATCGTTACCAGTTAGGTCAACGGATTCGTAAGATTTGGTTAGGTTTCCAAAAATGAAACCGCCCGTTTGATAATAGATTCTTTTTCCGTTTGCACTAAAAATAGGGTACTCACCTTTGTCAGTGATTTTGGTTGCTTCACCTCCATTTGATGAAACTAAATACAGTCCTGGATTTTTACAATAAGTATATCCTTGATGATGATTGCCACGTGTTTTTTCAAAGACAATTTGATCTCCTTTCGGAGAAAAAGAAGGGTTGCGATAAATGCCTTTTTTAGTTGTGATTTTTTTGGCACCACCTCCGCTTGAATTCGCCACCCAAACAGCGCCCATGTTTTCATCATTCCAAGTGACATAGGTTATTTTAGAACCATCCTTTGAGTAGGTTGGCTCAAACTGAAAATCACTTCCTTTGATCAATCTTTTAGGTTTGCCATTTGGAAGATTCACTTTCCATAAATATCCAAGTGCGTTGAAAATCGCAGACTTGCCATTTGGAGCAGTCACGAAATTTCTCAACACTTTTACTTGAAATTTCTCATCAAAAGCATTGTTTTTGAATTCGATTGTTTTGGCAACTTTATGCTCGACAGACACAGAGAAAGGAATCTCCGTTTCAGTTTTTGAGTTGGTATTTATTTTCCAAATTTTTCCTTCTTTTCCCCAAACGACAATGTTCTGATTGTCAGGCATCCAATCAAAGCCAGTGTAAGCACCAAAAACCGCCCATGCTTCTTGTTGGTCTTTTGCCAAGCCATCAAAAACGGGCATCTCAATCCCTGATTCTAAGTCATGCGTAAATAGAACAGATTTGGTTCTGACCCGTCTAACAAACGCCACTTTTTTACCATCTGGAGAAACCTGCGGACGGCAAGCACCACCCGGGCCAGTGATGACGTTTTCTATTTTTCCCTTTTCGCGATCATACCTTTTGACTGCGTAAATCTGATTATTTGGGTCTTTATTATATTTGAAGAATCCACCTGGATACATGTCTTCACTAAAATAAACATAACGGCCATCTGGCGAAACACTTGGCTCATTGACGTCCTGCTGGTCATTCTTTCTTTTTGTTAATTGCAAACCTTCACCTCCAGAAATATGATAAATCCAAATCTCTCCAGCTCCCAAGGAGCGCGTACTGGTGAAGTGTTTTCGAGCCACAAAATAATTGCCATCCGGCATCCATGCTGGATTATTGAGCAATCTGAATTTTTCTTTCGTCAATTGTTTTGCTTCTTCTCCATTTGGATTCATCACCCAGATATTGTCTCCGCCAGCCGCATCTGATGTAAACAAAATTCTTTTGCCGTCTGGCGAAAATCGAGGTTGTACTTCCCAAGCCAAACCTTTTCGAATTGCAGTTGCTTTTCCTCCCGAAATTGGCATTGTATAAATGTCTCCCAACATATCAAACGCAATCGTTTTGCCATCTGGGCTTACATCCAAATTCATCCAAGTTCCCTCATCTACTGTGAATTTTACATCCTTCCATCCCCATTCCCCTTCAGGATTAGAAATATCCCATTCTTTCTTTTTTTCTTCTTGGGCAATCCCAGATGTTACGAAAAACAATAAGGATAGTAAAGGAATAATAATTTTATTGAACATTATATTTATTTATAATAAACTGTAAATCAAGCATTTATGCGAATATTTCTGGGTTTTAACTGTAAATTTAGTCATTCAGTTTTGTTCTCAATAATAAAAACGAAATTTTATCTTATGAAAGGGTATTCAAAACATATTGGAATAAAATGTATAGATAAATACCCTTTTCGGGTAATGTTTCGCATTAATAAAATCCACTATTTTTGTCATTGAAATAAAGATCAGGCCCCACTTGGTTTTTTATATCAGACAAATACTATGTACAAAAATTTAATCCACCGACAATGGGGGCTTTCCCTTATTGTATTTACCCTACTATTTCTTAATTATCCTCCTTCCAAAGCACAATTCACTCAAAACAATATTGGTCAAAATAGCTTTCAGTTCGAGGTAAATGTAGAATCCTTGAGGCATCAATTTATTGAAGCCCCAATGGAGTTTCAAGCCAACAGAACGGAATCAATTTTGCAAATTGAATTGCCAAATCCTATTGGTGATTTAAAACCATACAATGTGGTCGAATCACCCATCATGGATGAATCTGGGCAAGAATTGTATGGCTACAAATCTTACAAGGCTGTTGACCCCATAACGGGTGAAGTTATCGGTCGTTTTTCAGTCTCTGATAATGGATTAGCAGGAATTTTTGACAGTGAAAACGGATTGTTTTCAATTGGCCAAAATGAAGACGGAAAACACATTTCATTTTATGAGGGCGAGCATGACGAAGTTGCTTCTTGTAGCAATGTTGAAGAAAAATTTCCTGATCATCAATCTCATACTGCTTCAAAATCAGACTTTTCAGTCGGAAGAGATTTGAAAACTTTTAAAATAGCAGTGACCTGTGTTGGCGAATATGGAAGTAGAGCAAAACAATTGTTCCAAAGTCCTCAAATTTTGATGGCAGATCAGATTAATCAGGTCAATTTTATTTTTGAAAAAGAGCTTTCTATAAAACTACAAGTTGTTACGCCTATCAAAATACATACGATTGCTGCTACTGATCCTTTTACCAACTTTAGTACCTTAGATTTAATATCAACAGGAAGGACAGTGATTGATAATTTGTATGAAGGTGAAGATTATCAATTGGGTCATCTTATCACATTACATGGAGGCGGTAGAGCTTATATTGCTTCTGTTTGTCGAACATTGAAATCGGGAGCGGTTTCTGGAATGAGTATTCCAGCGTCAAGTAATAATATCCGATTGTATGCGCATGAAATTGGGCACCAGTTTGGCGCAGGGCACTCATTTAGTGGAAGAAGTAGTTATTGTGGAAGCAATATTTTTCCATCATCAGCTTATGAAATTGGAAGTGGAAGTACCATAATGTCCTACGCCGGTTCTTGCCATCCAGAAAATGTGACCAGACAACGAAGTGCGTTTTTCAATGCAGGCGCACAACAACAGATTTTTGATTTAATCAATTCAAAAACGGTTTGTTGGACCAGTACACAAACTGGAAAAACACCACCTGTTGTCTCAACTTCTGGCGTGAAATATATCCCCGCTCGTACCCCTTTTATTTTGAAAGGTCAGGCAAGTAACCCGAGTGGCGGAGCACTTACCTATAGCTGGGAACAAAGCGATCTTACAAGTTCAGCTGAAAATGGAATTCCTTTAGCAAGGAATAGAACTGCTCCTATTGTGAGAGTTTACGACCCAACTTCAACTCCAAATCGAATGATTCCAGCATTGAATTTCATTTTAGATAATGATAATCAAGCTCAATTTGAAGTGCTTCCTGAAGTTTCAAGAGATTTAAATTTTAGATTGGTTGCACGAAATTCATTTGGAGGTTCTGCTTCCAAAAATCAATTAGTAAAGGTACATAATACAGGGCAGGCATTTAAAGTCATGTCCTTTAATATAGCAGAAACGGTCGTTGGTGGTGCTACCAAAAACATAATATGGGACGTTGCAAGTACCAATCTTTTCCCAATTTCTACATCAACTGTAAATATCAAAATGTCGATTGATGGAGGAAATACTTTCAATATTAACTTGGCTTCTAATGTTCCAAATGATGGCAGCCAAACCGTAACTATCCCCAATCAAACTGCTACCAATGCTCGAATCATGATTGAAGCGAGTAACAATATCTTTTTTGATATAAACAATGCTCCAATTACAATTACCAATGGTCAACCTGCACCTTGTGTTATTTCAGATCTTCGATTGACCAATAAATCTAATTGCTACGATAATGGAACAGCAAACACTTCAGATGATTATTTTACAGCCAATGTTGAAGTTTATTTCCAAAATAAACCAACTACTGGAAACCTTCAATTAACTGGAGTATCTGGCGCATCTCAATCAGTTTTATCGATTGGTAATAATTCATATACTTTTTCAAACATTAGAATTCCAGCAGATGGGCGTGCTTTATCTTTGAACGCTTATTTTACAAATCAAGCAAATTGTCGAATAGATAGAACATTCGGTTTTGCTCCTTCTCCTTGTTCTCAACCGACGCCGGTATCTGATTTAAGATTGACGATGAGTTCTAATATTGCCGAGTATAAAAAGAACGAAAGAATTACAATTGATTTGACGCTTTTGAATTTAGGTAACCTGGAAGAAAAAAATATTGTTATAAAAATTCCTTTGCCATTTGGTAAACTGGCTTATTCCAGCTCTACGGCTTCTCATGGGAGTTATAATTTATTTACGAATGAATGGGTGATCCCTTCTCTTTCAATCAACCATTCAGGAAATTTGAAATTGCATTTGTTCCCTTTAGTTGAAGGAGAAATTTTGACCATTACTTCTCAAATAGTTGGAAAAGGAATCTCAAAATCTGTCACGATTCGACCTGCAGCGGCAACTCAACTTCCAGATTTATATCTTTCGGATGTCAGTAATTCTTCAATTGTTTCAATCGGCCAATTGTATGCATCTAAATTGAAAATATTCAATATAGGAACTGCTCATGTTGACCAACAATTTAGGGTTGGAGCATATTTTTCAACTAATCAAGTGTTTGATCCAACGGATCCTATTGTTGGTGAAGGAATTGTTACTTATGCACCAATTGGCAACACACAATTAAATTTCAATTTTTATTTACCTTCAGTTACTGTTCCTGGAAATTATTATTTGATTTATAAAGTTGATAAAAATAATCAAATCGCAGAGTCTGATGAAAATAATAATTTCATAACTGTTCCAATTCAAATATTGGGCGGAGCGCCAACTTTGAAAACTGATTTGGAGCTGAGCAGTTGGGCTTCTACGACTACGCTTTCCGATGGAACAACTACAATCAATGTTTCTGTAAAAAACAATGGGGTAGGAGAAGCGTCAGGAGTTGTGATCAAGCATCATCCGAACGCTAAATTTTCAACCTATTTACCAGGCTCGTTTTTAATGTCTAAAGGTATTTTTGATCAAAATACCAAGGAGTGGAAAATCAACTCCATTCCATCTGGATCAACTTATACTTTAAGATTCCAAGAAAGAATCGTTGGACTCAATAATTTAGACTCGGACTTTATCCAAGTGACGCAGTGTAACGAAGATGATGTAGATTCTACACCAAATAATGGAAATACTTTTCATAAAAATCCAGTAGAAGATGATGAGACCGCAATCGGCTTTACTCCAATTGTATCGGCTTCTTCAGATTTGAAATTGACGGTCGCCAGTGCCAGAAGTGAATTGAAACCCAATGAAAATGGTCGAGTAACTTTTTATTTAAGAAATGATGGACCTGATGCAACTTCTGCAAAAGTGAAAATCAATTTCAACCAATTTACTTATGAATCTTCATCAGAAAGTTTGGGTGATTTTAGTATTTGGGATAAAACATGGACCGTCAATAATATTGCTTCTGGGCAAACTGGTTATCTAATTTTGGATGTATATGCTTCGAGTATTTTGACGAATACCGATATATCTATCTTTGGAGAAGTTATCGAAAGTACTAATAATGACTCTGATTCGACGCCAAATAATGGCCAATGCTGTGCTGGAAGAGAAGATGATGAGGCTGGAAAAACGATTCGAATCGTTCAAGATCAATGTTCATTCAATTCGATCATTTCCAATAAGGTTTGTGATGATAATGGAACTCCTTCTAATCCAAATGATGATACTTACCACTTTTCTTTATTAGTAAAAAATGGAACTTCAGCAGGGGAGTGGGAAGGAATTATTGCAGGAATTTATCGACGCGTTAGTTATGGTCAAACCATTTTTGTCGGCCCTTTAAACATACAAAATGGACAACTTGATTTCGAGGTAACGGACACAGACAACTCAGCCTGTAAAACCTCGATTTCGGTTGCTCCACCGGCTGCTTGTTCCGATGTTATAGCACCGACAGAATATTGTGATGTTGGAAGTATTTACCCTTGGTATGAGTGGATTGCAGGCGTACAACTTAATTCATTTTCAAATTTATCTGGCAAGTCAAGATATACTGATTACCCAGATAAGCCTATCCGAATGACAACTGGAAATATAAATCCAATTAGATTGACAGGTGGATATAGTTGGTATTCTTATGATGAATATTGGAGAACTTGGATTGATTTTAATAAAAATGGCGAATTCGAATCCTCAGAAATTGTTTTTCAAGGAATCAATAAGAAAGGAATGGATGGCGTTCCTATCAAATCAATAAGTGGCTCTATTTATATTGGAAATCATATTCAACTTGGTATGACTCGTATGAGAATCGCGGTCGGTAGAAATGAATATCCAAATGCTTGTGGAGATTTTTCCTATGGTGAAGTCGAAGATTATCCAGTTGAATTTGTTCCAAATATCAATTCAAGAAGCAGGGATAATTTCTTTGAGCAATCAATTGCAAAAGAGGAGATTTTGATTTTTCCAAACCCCGCAAAAGAGGTTATCAATATTTCAGCAGATTTTGAAATTGAAAAACTTCAAATCAATGACTCAACTGGTCGAATGGTAAAAGAAGAAAATCAGTCTGTCGATAAAGTTGATTTATTAGGATTACCAAATGGACTATATTGGATTTCAATACACTCGTCTGATTCTGATGAAGTTGTAACCAAACGATTTGTGATTCAGCGATAAAAAAAAATACATAAATTTATATCTAAATGTTTGTCTGATTATTTAGATAATTCAAGACTACGGCAGCTTTTGTATATTGCCGTGGTCTTTTTTTGTTTAAAAAATAATTGTGGCAGAAGTTTAAAGATGACGTCTATAAACTGGTTAATCGAATCTACTTAATGAAAATTTCTAAAGGAGATAAAATAGCACTCGTTTGGGGCGCAGAAACCCAATTTGGCCAAAAGTTGATTGATCAACTTTTGTTTCATTCTGCATATGTAGAAGTGAGGATTTTTGTCAAAAATAAATTGAACATTGAAAGTAAAAAACTAAAACAGTTTGTTATAGAATCAGAGGATTTCAATTTGCATCAAGAACATTTTACTGGAAGTGATTTATTCCTTTGTAAATTGATGGAATACAACCAATCAAAAACAAAAAAAGAGCTTTACAACAATAATTTTTTGCTACCCGCTCAAATTGCGAAACTCTGTAAAAATGGAAAAGTGAATCAGGTGTTTTGTCTCTCCACTTTGGGCGCAAATGAAAATGCTCCATTTTTTAATCACCGTTTGTTGGGTGCTTTGGAAAATCATATTACTAAAATGGATTTTTGGTCGGTACATTTTTTTCAACCTACTTTTTTGATAAAAAAGAAGCCAATGAATCCAGCTCGAAAACAAATCGTAAAATTGCTCGGTGGTTTTTTCAATAATATTTCTGGAGGTAAATTGGACGGCATAAAACCGGTACCAAACGAGGTCGTGGCAAAGTCGATGGTCATCGCTGCCCAACAATTAAAAAAAGGAATTCATTTTTATAAAAATTCTGATTTTCAGAAAATTGAAAAGAATAATGAGAAATTTGTGTAGATGAAGGAGAAAGAAAATGTGTTCATTTTATTAGGCACCAATTTGGGGGAGCGAGTTTCTAATTTAGAGACAGCAATTGATTTTATTGAAAAAGAGATTGGTAGCGTTTTGATAAAATCAAAAATCTATGAAACTGAGCCGTGGGGCGTTACGGATCAGCCAAATTTTTTAAATCAGATTTTAAAAATTAAAACAAATATATCACCGGAGGAATGTTTGAAAAACTGCCTTTCTATCGAAAAAAAAATGGGACGAGAACGCCTCAGAAAATGGGGAGAACGACTCATTGATATAGATTTACTGTTTTATAATCATTTGATAATCAACACTTTAGACTTGATGCTTCCTCATCCGCGTCTTCATGAACGAAATTTCACATTGGTTCCAATGGAAGAAATTGCAGCTGATTTTGTTCATCCAATTTTAAATAAATCCATGTTTGAATTACTGGATCTCTGTCGAGATGATCAGTCTGTTTTTGAATTTTCTAAAAACTCTGAATTATCTGACTAATTTTGGGGTTGAGAGAAGACAATAAATTGAGAAAATTTTTAAAAGCGTTCTTTGACCTGACTCAACTCACGGAATTCGTCAAAGAATCACAAAAAGGATAAATGGATATAGAAGTTCTATTTGAGGATAACCATTACATTGCTGTAAATAAGCCAAATCGTCTTCTGGTTCACTCAGATGAGACCAGAGATAGAACTTTGGCTGATTGGGTAAAGAACTATTTAAAGGAAAAATATAATAAGCCTGGAGAAGTATTTCTTGGCGTGATTCATAGGTTGGATCGGCCAGTGAGTGGTGTGATAATATTTGCCAGAACTACAAAGGGATTGCAAAGAATGAACAAAGCGTTTCAAGAACGAGCAGTTGAAAAGACGTACTGGGCCATCACTTATACCCGTCCTCCAAAATTGAGCGATAAACTTGAAAATTTCCTTTGGAAAGACTCCACCAAAAATAAGACAAAAGTACTTCCAGGAAAAAGTCGCAGACATCCTGACGCGAAAAAGGCCATTTTGACCTATGAGTTGATTAGCGAATATAATCATCATTGCCTTTTAGAAATTAAACCAATTACGGGGCGTTCTCATCAAATTAGAGCACAATTGGCGGCGATTGATTGCCCAATTACGGGTGATATCAAATATGGGTTTCCGACTTGTAATATTAAAGGATGTATTGATTTGCATAGTAGAAGTCTTTCCTTTATTCATCCTATAAAAAAAGAAAAGGTTGAAATAATAGCAAAACCACCTTCAAGTAATCAGATTTGGAATTGGTTTGAAAATGTAAATTCAAAGGCTAAACCTAAACGTAAAAAGAAACGACGATGATACTCCGAATTCCTATTGGCATTTTATTGGTTTTAATTTTGTTTTCATGTTCAACAGATTCAAATATGGTTTTAAAAAAAATTGATTGGCAAGGTCATCGCGGTGCAAGGGGATTATTTCCTGAGAACACCCTTGAAGCATTTATCGGTGCTTTAGATTATGAAATTACAACTTTGGAATTGGATGTAGTTGTTTCAAAAGATAACAAGGTGGTTGTCTCACACGAACCTTGGATGTCTGAAGAAATTTGTACAAAAGCCAACGGCGAAGAATTTGAAGATGGCAAAACCAATTTCAATATATTCAAAATGGACTACGCTGATATCAAAACATTTGATTGCGGTTCCAAAGTTCATCCAAGATTTCCTGACCAAAAGAAAATAAAAACTTATAAGCCACTGCTCAGTGAAGTCATTGAGGCCGTTGATGATTTTTGTAAAAAGAATAACCGAGAAAGGGTAGCCTTTGATATTGAAATCAAAAGTGATTCGAATTATGTTGGAACTTATTTCCCAGAACCAACGAAGTATGTCCAAATGGTCGAAGCTGTTTTAGCAAATTACGATATGAAAGACAGATTGACGCTTCAATCATTTGATCTTAATATTTTGAAAGCACTTCATGACCAAAAAACGTCAGCTGCAATTTCCTTTTTAGTAGAAAATGAAGAAGGTTTTGAAACGAATTTGGGAAAATTGAATTTTTTACCCGATATTTATAGCCCATATTATTTGTTCGTAACAAAAGATTTGGTGAATAAAGTTCACCAAAAAAATATGAAATTAATTCCGTGGACGGTCAACGAAGAAGATACGATGTTGAAACTAAAAGCTTTGGGCGTTGATGGAATTATAACGGATTATCCGAATAAAATTAAAAACATAAAAGATGATTGATAAAATAAAAGACCAGCTTGAGAAATCCGCCTTTGGCGTTTGTTCTTATCTCGGAGAGAAAATTGGTATTGCTTCTTCGCGGGTTCGTCTTTATTTTATCTACGCTTCTTTTGTAGCTTTTGGCTCACCGGTTGTGGTTTATTTGGCACTTGCATTTTGGGTTAATATTCGAAAATATTTGAAGGCCGCAAGAAATATTATCTGGCATTAG
>CALHBQ010000043.1 GCA_937930815.1 uncultured Saprospiraceae bacterium
ATGCCGGGTTCTTTGGGAGTGGAAGCGATGTTGCAGGCGATGCAGGTTTTTGCGATTCAGCAAGACTTGGGTAAAGATTTTGTGTCTCCAAAATTTGTCCAATTACCAAACCATAAAACGGATTGGAAATACCGCGGTCAAATTTTCCAACATGTAGAAAACATGCATTTGGAAGTACACATCAAATCCATCGAAAAGCAAAATGGCATTTTAGCAATCATCGGAGATGCGTTTTTATGGAATGAGGGAATGCGGATTTATCAGGTGACGAATTTGGCGTTGGGGATTGAGGAGGCTTGAATTTGATAGCAAGCGAAAATGGCTATATTTTCTACAATATTTAAACTCAAGAATTTGGAATTTTAAAAGAATCAAATGATAGGATTATTAAAAGCAATAGCTTCAATTGCCGGTGGAATAATGGATGTAATAATTGCGATTGCAGAGGTTCTTAATAATGGTTGTTTAACTGCAATCATATTAATATTTGCAGCTCCAATTTATTTCCCAGCATTGGGAGTTTATTTTATTTGCATCGGATTTGCAGACCAAATAAAAAGAGGAATGGGAAAAGGGAATTTCTATGAAGAAAGCGAAGGAATGAAACCCTTTGAATATTACATATCTTTTGGCTCTGAAAAAAATGAAAAATAAAACGCTACTTAACAAAAAACTAAAACGTTAAGGCCCCTATGCGGGTTACTTTTTTTAACGTTGCAGTTACAGGGGATAGAGGAAAAACCAAACAAAAAATGAAGGAAGAAATAGCAAACAACGCTGAAAAATTAATTGCAGAAGGAAAGCTTATTGAAGCAGTTGATTTTTTAGGTGCAAGAACATTGAAAAATGATGAAATTCAAAAAGAGTTGAGTTTGTTAAATTCAAGAATTCATAATTTAAAAAAACAAGAAAGATTGGGATTGATAACTGATATTGATTCCAGAGTTGAAATAAATAGAATCACACATTCTTTTTTAAGTATTCTCTACGATTTCAAAGGAGAATCAAAAAAAATAACCAATGAATCAGTTTTAATTGATAGAGCCAAACTCCTTCGAGAAGAACAGGTCTTAATAGAATCAGTTGAAAAATTTAAATCTGACTATTCTTCCATTTTTAGAGTTGAAGAATTGGTAAAGAAATTATTTAATGATTTTCCCATGAAATTTGAGGAGTTTGCTGATGATACTGGTTTGAATATTATTTACCTTCAAAGCGACAAAAATGAATTTGATAGTATTTTGAATTTTGAAGTCAAAGGATCTATTTACTTAAAATGGAATAGAAGATATTCTAATTCGTTAAGCGAAGCGGTTTTGACATTTATGTTGTATGATAGACCTCAGACTTTCAGTAGAAGGGTGTCTTTTAAAGAATATGAGCCGCGTCAACTAAAAAGAGTGGCCTTTAAACCAACAATAAATAAGCATTCAGCAATTTGTTGGGAAAATGAAAAATATTCATTCCTTTTAACAGATGAATTGTTCAATATCATCTTTGAATTAATCTTAATTCGTTTAGAATAATTATTGGAGTTTAACAATTAAAGAAAAAAAAAATTTACAAAATTAAATAAGAGGTGGGATACAACTCTAAATTTTGAAATATGAAAGTATTAGAAATAAAAAAACAAACAGTGAAACCCAAAAGAGCAATAACGACCAAACTCTTTTGACAAGTTAAGGACATGCGCTGATTAATTGAAGTTTAATAATGAAAGAACAAATTGAAGATGAACAAGATCTCTATTTTGAAGATTTTACTACCTTCAAAGGAAGGATAAGTAGAGCCAATTTTAGGGCATTGAATCTTTTGGTTTTAGGTGTTGCGATTTGTATTTATTTTTTGCCTGGATTTGCCAACCAGATAATTATTCTTGAAGTTGAATTAAATCTGTTTACAAAATCAATCAAATTCTTGATATCTCCAATTCATATAGTTGGGTATATTTTATTGCTAATCTTTTATTTACTTCTCTCAGTAAAAAGAATGAGAGATACAGGAAACCCACTTTGGAAACTTTTGATTCCATTTTATAATTTAAAAATTCTCTTTTTCGAAGAGTCGAAAATATAGTAATCATGGAAAAAGTATTAGAAATAAAAAAACAAACAGTGAAACCCAAAAGAGCAATAACGACCAAACTCTATTGGCAAGGTTCACCATACGACATCGTTTTTGAACCTGCACAGATTCAAGAAAAACTGAATCGAACAGATTTGCCATGTTATGTGATGAAGGATTTCAAAGGGCGAATTGGAGTGGCAAACGGAGGCGGTTTGGTTTCCGAAGGACGTGGTTTGGAAGTATTGGCCATGACGCCACCCATGAAGCCAGAGCAACTCGGCGATGCCAGTTTCCGAAAAGATTACAATTTAAAGTATTGTTATAAAACGGGCGCAATGGCCAACGGAATCGCTTCCGAAGAGTTAGTGATTGCAATTGGAAAAGCTGGTTTTTTAGGAAGTTTTGGAGCAGCTGGTTTGGTGCCTAAAAGGGTAGAGCAGGCGATTGATACCATTCAAGCGAATTTGCCGACAGAGAGTTATGCCTTCAATTTGATACATAGTCCAAATGAACCTGCGCTGGAATACGGAGCAGTTGATTTGTTTTTGAAAAAAGGCGTTCATGTGGTGGAAGCATCTGCTTTTTTAGCGCTTTCTGAAAACATCGTTTGGTATCGAGTGGCAGGTTTGAGTCAAGATGCCAACGGCCATGTGGTGACCAAAAATAAGGTGATTGCAAAGATTTCAAGAAGTGAGGTAGCCACTCCATTTTTGAAACCTGCTCCAGATAATTTCCTCAATTCATTGTTGGAAAAAGGAAGAATTACGCCACTTCAAGCACAGTTGGCAAAACAAGTTCCGATGGCAGATGACATTACTTGTGAGGCCGATTCTGGAGGACATACCGACAATCGAGCATTGACGGCTTTGTTGCCAAGCATCATTCGTTTGAGGGATGATATGCAGACAAAATATCAATTCAAAAAACAAGTGAGGGTAGGAGCAGCAGGTGGAATTTCCACCCCTGAATCTGCACTGGCAGCTTTCGCGATGGGTGCGGCTTATGTGGTGACGGGTTCGGTCAATCAGGCCTGTGTCGAGGCCGGTACTTCGGAGCATGTTCGTCAATTATTGCAAACCGTTGCTTCGACCGACGTGACGATGGCACCTGCTTCCGATATGTTTGAAATGGGCGTCGAGCTACAAGTTTTGAAACGAGGAACCATGTTTGGCCCGCGCGCCAAGAAATTATATGAATACTATATTCGCTACAGTTCGATAGATGATATTCCTGCAAAAGAACGAGGGAAGTTAGAGAAACAGATTTTCCAAAAACCATTGGAAGAGGTTTGGCAGGGCTGTATCGAGTTTTTCGAACAAAGAGATCCTTCTCAAATCGAACACGCAAAAGGCAACCCAAAACGTAAGATGGCACTCATCTTCCGTTGGTATTTAGGTCTCTCTTCCAACTGGGCCAACGCAGGTACGGATGGTCGAAAATTAGATTACCAAATTTGGTGTGGCCCATCTATGGGTGCGTTCAATGATTGGGTGATTGGTACTGATTTAGAGCCGTATCAAAATCGTAAAGCGGCTGTTGTGGCAGAACGGATTATGCAGGATGCTGCGGTGCTTTGGCGGGTTAATACTTTGAAGATGCAGGGGGTGGAGTTTTAATGAGTGAATGATGGAATGTGGGAATGAGAGAATGTTCGCTCAAACGATGCCGTGCCCTGAGCGGAGCCGAAGGGGACATGAGCGAAGATCAATTTCCACTTTTGTTGACTTCGGCTTCGCTCAGTCAACGCATTTGGGGATGATCGAAATTTGGGGATTATTTAATCATTTATTCATTCTATCATTTTAAATTTCCCCTGAACCGAACTTCGAGCGCAGCCGAGAAGTGTAGGGACGAAGATCGATTTCTACTTTTGTTGACTTCGGCTTCGCTCAGCCAACGCATTTAGGGTTGACCTACTTTTGTTCCAAATCAAAAATCAGGAAACACTTCAGAAAGAACTATTTCAAAACCTGGAAAAATAGAAACGGGAACAGATTCTTCTTTCAAATAAGGTTTTTGACGAACAATTTTATAACTGCCTGAGCCGTCCAAAAGATAGGTTGTGACACTTTCTTCGTCAGGTCGGACGATCCAATATTCTTTTACACCTGCTTCTTGGTAGATGTCGAATTTTTCAGTGAGGTCTTTTTTGGAAGTGCTTTTAGAAAGGATTTCGATGACCCAATCTGGAGCGCCAATACAACCTTGTTTATCTAATTTATTCAAATCGCATATGACGCAAACATCAGGTTGGACAACTGTATCGATTTTGTCTTTAGTTTGTTTTTTCTTTGGAAGTGACAATCTAACGTCGAAAGGAGCAGTGAATACTTCGCATTTATTTCCTTCTAAAAACCGGTCTATTTTTGATGACAACTTAAGTGAAATCCGCTGATGTTTCATGTTTGGAGCGGGAGACATTTTAAAAATCTTTCCTTTTATCAACTCAACCATATCATCAAACTGCCAAGTAATGTAATCGGCGTAAGTATATCGTTTCGATAAATCCAAATCTTTGAAATCGGTGATCATGCTTTGATTATTTACTTCAAAAATACAAAATTTACTGATTCAATATCAATAAACTTTAAAGCAGGGGAGTATTTAATCATTTACTCATTCTATCATTTTAAATTTCTATTCTTCTAATTCAAAATAAACCTTATAAAACTGCCGTCCATCTTCTTCTTTACCTTTCTCAATCATATTGCGATCTCCGTGAATGTAGATGTGGAAATTTTTATCTAATTTTAAGACAGATTTGAAAACACGTGCCTGTTTTCTAACTGCTGGAGCAGAGATATGGAAGTGCTTTGAGGGTTGTTCAATCTCTCTTTGCTGATGGTAATTTTCATCATATTTTCGGAAAGAGTCAATGATGTTTTCATCAACTAAAACTTCTTTTTCGAAATCAACTCGTTGGAATTCATCTTTGAATTTGAAGTAGTCCATCGAGCGATTGAGGAGGTCGATTTTATCGGCTTTTTCCACCTCAAAATCTTCATGCATTTTATCGGTAACGTAGTTTTTGGTAAGGGTCAAAAACTCTTTGGTTTGATGAAATTCGTTGCTCAACGGTTTTAATTTTAGGAACTCATCTTTCCAAAATTGTGCTTCGTTTGCTTTGTTCGTATTATCAATGACGAGGACTTCGTAGCCTTCTTCTTCGCCGGTGTTGAGTACCAAACAACCTTTGTCGATGCCTTTGAGTTGGTACCCAAATTCGTGATTGATATCAAAACTTGTGGTTGTCGAATTCATTCTCAAAAAAGGAATATTGGTTTCTGATTTGAAAATGCCAATGGCTTCCACTATCTCATCACCGAGTACGATGTTTTCAAAAAAAGCGACATTGAATTCACCTGCCTTTATCTTTGGATGAGAGGAGCTTTCGAACAATAATTTAGCTAATCCTTGCGAGTTTGTGATAAATTCATCTCGTTCTGAAAAGAGCTTTTTCATCATGATATAAACCGGATTCATCGACAACTCAACCGTATGGCCAAATTGATAAAATTCGTGCGGCTTGAATGGCTTCAGAAAGTATTTCAGCAAATATGGAAGGGTCTCCGAACCAATTTGCGTTCCAGAGTGAGAGAGTTTCAATTGCTCTTCCCTCATTTTGTTTCCAACGTAATGGGTTGCTAATTGGCGCAGCTCCAACTGCTCAAAGTCTAAATTTATCATTCTCTATAGTATGTTTTTTTTCGGACTGCGAAAGTAGTGATTTGAGGGGAGTGGAGGGGAACTTTTTTGCATTTTATTTTCAATAACTAAAGCGGCTTGGTTTGGGACACAGAGTTGCCCAGAGGAGACACAGAGATTCACAGAGAAAAATAAGAGGCCCACAGAAAAATCTCTGTGAACCTCTGTGCTTCTCCGTGTGGCTCTGTGTCCAAAACCTTAAATATCAAACACCACCGCATCCAAACTTCCATGCTGAGCAATCAATTTATCCATTTCTTCTTTGAGTTTGGCGTTGATTCTTGCTTTTTCGGCAGTAACGATTGCTTTGGTTCTATGCGTATTGACTTCTGTTTTTTCGAGAATCAGGTTTTTGATTTGGTTTGCCATTAAGGAAGTTTTTTCCAAATTCGCCATTTCAAAAACATACTCTATTTCATGTAAAAGGAAATCGTATGGACTTCTTTTTGAAATTAATTTTACAAAAATCGGAGCTGTTTCGATGGAGACGAAAAGTAGCATGACGAATATATTAGCTAATAAAATCGTATTGCTTTTTTCTCCCAATCGAGTGAGGGCATCCATTCTTGCAGCTAATCCACCAAAATTATCTCTGTCTAAACCTGAAATTTGATTATTTATTTTTGAATTTAATTCACTGATTTCCAGTTGTTTAGAAGCGATGTTGGGTTGGTTCAGAGCGATTAAATTATCTAATTCAGATTGTGCTTTGTCGGCATCTGCTTTTTTCAATTTATAGATTGGACCAAGACTCTTGTTGCCACTTCCTCCGGTGCCGTCTGCTTCCATTTGTGCGATTTGGAAATAATTGTCTCGGACGGCAGCTTTCTCAGCAATCTCTTTTTTCAATAGTCCAATTTGAGAGTGTAAGTTGTCCACTTCTGATTGGAATCTGAATTTTACTTGATCTTCCTGACCTTTGAAAACTTCTTGCTGCATCAAGACCATTTCAGAATTGATTTCTTTTTCAAAAATTTTCAATTCCAACGGTTTTGAAATTACGACTGCCAACAAAACTGCCAGTAAAATTCGAGGTATAGCAAATCCAAAATCTTTCCATTTGGAACCCGACATTTTCATACTTGAAACGATGTAGCGGTCGAGGTTGAAAATCATCGCTCCCCAAAAGAGTCCAAAAATAACTGATAAAATAACGGAGTCAAAAACGGTAAACAGCGCATAACCCGCTGAGAAAAAAGCTAAAACGCCTGTGAAAAAAATTGT
This sequence comes from uncultured Saprospiraceae bacterium, assembly GCA_937930815.1. Taxonomy (GTDB): domain Bacteria; phylum Bacteroidota; class Bacteroidia; order Chitinophagales; family Saprospiraceae; genus JAGQWW01. The sequence goes on from CALHBQ010000043.1 coordinate 6,997, forward strand.
GGCTCCAATGCCGACATATTTATTACGATCGGTAGGGCATTTATCTAAAATTGAATTATCAATACCCGAGCAAAACAAAAAGAACTTTGATATAGTATTCATATTTAAAAGGTTTTGAGACCGTGGGTAGGTCGAGTGGATGAATATCTCAAAATACTTGAATACTTAAGAAATTGTTAAGAAAAATAGATGAGTGTGGGTATTTTTTGGATGAACTTGCGTGAGGGACATTCACGAGCGACGAAGTGGAGCGCGGATGAACGCGGGTTTTCGCGGATTTTTGATGGGACACGGATTTAACGGATAGGAAAGATGAGGACGGATTTTTTTAGTTTGATTTTAGTTGACTTCGATGTAATCCTGAAAATTCTATAATCCTGAAAATCCTGATTCAGACAATAATTACTCGAGCGACGAAGAGGAACGCGGATGACGCAGATGAACGCTGGTTGTCGCGGATTTTTTTGTACGAAAATTGGAGGTCATCTTTCTTCTTAGGATTGAGTGGGCTTGGATTCAAACTCTGTGAATCTCTGTGTCTCCTCAGGGAAACTCTGTGTCCCAAAAAAAATCACCAAGTCCCTGCATAATCAACCTTTGTATCTGCTTTCGCTTGATGATACAAATACTTCACTCTTGTAATCTGTCGAATATGAAGCAAGTCATGTGCCAACCAATTATTCAAAATAAAACCAGCTGTCAAATTGCCATATCGCTGATGTTTAAATGCTTTTGATAAATCTAACTCTTGGTGTGAGCGTAGCCAGTTGATAGATTTTTTTCGCTCATTGATGAATTTTGAAACCATCAAAGGATAATCACGAGCGATGTATTTGCGCTCTTTTATCCAACCTGCTGGATCAATTTCTGGAACTTCTTGCAATGGGTTTTCAATTGCAGATTGCATTCTGAATCGGAAATCTTCTCGTTCCTCATCATATAAATGACAGACGATTTCGAGCAAACACCAATGATCTGGGTTGGGCCTCCAAAGGAATTCTTCCTCGGTAACACCAGCCAAATGTCCGATAAAAATGTTTTGGTGGAGTTTGAGTTTGGAAATGATGGATTGTGCAGGTACCATTTTTAATTGATTTGTGTTCTTCTGCTAAAGTTATTTGATAATTTTAAATTATCAAATAACAGACCATAATTTACTGATAACCAGCTGCTTGCAAAGCAAATAGCTCTGAATACAGTTTTCCATT
>CALHBQ010000044.1 GCA_937930815.1 uncultured Saprospiraceae bacterium
TTAATAAACGGTAACATCACCCTCGAAAATCTCAACGGCACCATCAATAAATTCAATCTCAGCATAAAAAACATAAACCCCTGTGTTGACTTTTTTGCCTCTGTATTTTCCATCCCATGCGTTTTCAGTATCTGTGCCGAGTGATGGTTCGAAGTTTTTACTTTCAAACATCAACTCACCCCATCTGTTAAATACCAAAAAGGATTTGACCATCTTAATAGGACCTTTTTTAGCATAAACTTGAAACCAGTCATTGATGCCATCTTGATTCCCTGGTGAGAAGGCAGAAGGCACATAAACTGGGAAATCGCGACTCGTATTGATTGTTAAATCATCCGAATCAAAACAACCATTCAAACTTTCTACCCGAACTGAATAAACAGTTTGACCTGTCGGAGAAACCCATGCAGTGATGCAATTATTCAAGTTCGTTTCGTCACAAACAGGGACTTGATCTGCCGGTGACCACTGGATAGAGTTCAATAAATCGGGGGCGTAATTAATGATTGCTTCCAACTGAACGCTATCTCCTATCGGTACTGGATTTTCTCCAATATTGATAATAATCTCAACCGTCAAATCGTCTGGTTCTCTTACATCATATTCAATTTCGCTCATACAACCATTCGCATCTCGACCAACTACTGTATAAACACCTTCACCCAAATTATCAAACAAAACATTAGAAGTTGAGAACGCACCTCCATTGAATGAGTACTCAAATGGTGGCGTTCCATTAGCCATTCCGGTTACTGTAATTGCACCATCATTTCTACCAAAACAAGAAATTTCATTTAACTCTGCCATGATGGTTGGATTTGAAAATTGGGCATCTACTTCTACCTCATCAGTATCACTACAGCCCGTCACTCCGTCCGTTCCAACCAAAGTATAAACACCTCCTGAATCTACTTCTATGGTACGACCCGTACCCACTAAATTTCCATTAAAAAACCATTCGTATTGTAAATTTGAAGGAGAGTCGGTGCTACCGATTTCTATCATTTCTGCAGTACAATCGAGGGTTTGATCAACACCTGCATCTACGGTTGGCAAATCATTAACGACAACTTCGACAGAGTCAATATAGGTGCAGCCGCGTTCCTCCATTTCGGCAACAATCCAAAAATTTCCAGCTCCTCTGATACCCGGATTAAAAAATCCATTGACAACGCCAGGACCGCTAATCATCACCGCTCCTGTGCCATTGCCACCATCAGGTGTTACGATGATTTCAACGGGATCATCGTCGATACATAACTGAGGTATTCTATCAAAATCTAAATTGACTCCTGGACAAGGTTGAAGCGGACAAAACAAAGAATCTACTTGCTCACCACACTCGGTATCACTTACGGTGGTTACAAAAATAGTGACTCCATCACCAGTTGTGGTTGACGGCAAATTATCTTCTAAAAAATCTGTATTCGTCTGATTACCACGAGTTTGTCTCACCCCTGCAGCATTTTCAATTTCAATTTCGTACATATCAACATTGGAATCTACGTTCCAATTAAAACCAACAGAGGTGGTCGAAGTCGCTGTTTGATCACAGAAAATATCAAGCTCCTCTAATTCAGGATCTACATCAATTTCGATTGAAAGTGGCCCTGCTGTACAACCGGAGTTGTCGATACTCAATGAGATATTTTGAGGGCCAACATCATTAGTCCAACTTACGGTTTGAGGGTCACGATCAGTTCCAGAAATAGTTCCTCCATCAAAATCCCAAATAAAAATGGCATCTGGATGAGCCGCTCCGTCGAACTCAATATTTGCGGCATCTGTTTCGCAAATCACGGCATCGACCCCAAATCCTACGATTGGAGTTTCGTACATATTGATGGTCAAAACGGTATCGTAAGTACAACCATCTGAGGTATAAGAAAAAGCAATTGGATAGGCATCTTGGCCACGTGGCATAAACAATCCACTATCCGAAATATAGCTACCTCCACTCCAAGTTGAGGTTCCTGCGCCCATCGTAGGATCATTTAAAACCTGAGCGTTCAATTGTATAGAATTACTTCCAGCGACGACCAAACAACTATCCAAAAGTGGATCTATAATCACCTCCGTCGGAGGACAAGTTTTTGCAAAACAAGAAGCAGACAAGGTGACCTCAGGACAAGCTGAGGTGCTATCTCTCAAAGTCAATTCGATATCAATTTGTGTGTTCGGCATTAGATTATCAAAAAATAAAATGCCATCTGCCGAAGTCGTTGGCGTCATACCCGGCGTTATTATATTGACCTCATAATCGGTAATGTTTGGAATGTTAGAATTCCATTCAAACTCAATCATATCATCGCCAGTCCGGGCTGGGTTACAGCCCAATTGCGCATCGGTTACGTTGAGTTCTTCGTCGATTCTTATTACTTTTTCAATAATTGCAGTAGAACAACCACGGTCATCAATCGTAACGCGAATGGTATCCGTAAAACCACCTGTACCATTCCAGCCCAACTCATATGGGCCGCCACCGCTACCGGAAAGCACATTTGCGTCACCAAAGTCCCAGAGTGCGATTGAGGTCATATTTAAATTAAAAAGCAAAGCAGCTTCTGTCGTTTGAGCAATACAAACTGAATCCTCTAAAATCATTGAGTTATTCGGGACACCAATCAATTCTATGGTTGAATTGAAAATTTTGACACAACCACTTCCTATTGGATATTCAACTTCAGCTGTGATAGGAATCGACCCAGCCCCAACATTATTTCCTGCTATGTTTGGGAAAAATCGACCTGGCGCCGTTATGTAATCATTCATATTGCTGCCATCATGCCAGACAATATTGACATCAGATTTTATATCAGCTCCCATTAAATCTTCGACCGTAATCGAATCTGCTAAATTCAAAAATGGAGTTGTTCCGTTTAAACAGATTGGATTGATTGTCAACATTGAAATATTAAAATCAATACAATTCTGAGCAACGCAATCGGCAGTAACAACCACTGGTCCACAATCGGTATCGCCAGTGACTGTAAGCTCTATTTCAACTATATCACCTGGCATTAAGTTATCAACTGTATAATTGTTTGTACCATTAAAAACACCTGCTGTCCCACTCAATAAATTGACATCATAAGTAAGCGCACCTGGAACCAAAGCCCAATCAAATGAAACGGAATTTTGATTTGCGGTACAATTAATAACTGGAGTTTGAAGTGGGTCATCTACTTCTACAATCATCGTCGTCTCATCTGAGAAACAACCATCCAAAGACGTATTTAATGAAACGGTTTTTGTACCTGAAGTTGTCCATGAAACATCGTTTGGACCTGCCGTCATACTTCCTGATCCACTATCAAAATCCCAAGTAAAATCAACTCCTACTGTTGTTCCTGTATAAGTTATTGCAGACATTTCATCAATACAAATTGGCGTTTCTACCGTAAAATCAGAACTCGGTTTTGCATTAATTAAAACGGGTAAGTTATCGGTGTAGGTACAAGTGCCTTCTGTATAAGTCACTTGTAATTGTATCGTTCCTGGATTGACCGCTGGGTCGGCTGGGTTGAAATTACCAGTTGCATCTACCCCTGGGCCTATCCATTCAAAAGTACCAGTACCACCTGTGACTGAGGCCATTAATGGAATCAAAACAGTGGTGGTTGCATCTTCACAAAATGGGCCAATTGGCGTCATATCAATTGTTACACTTGGGCAATTATCTGCCTGACAAGTAAGGCTATTTCTACTATTTCCGCAAGCGGAATTTCCTTCTGCTATAATTTCTAAAGTAACCATATCGCCCTGCGACAGACCATTCACAGTAAAAGTTCGATTGGTCATATCAACCACGCCATTCATCGGGCCATTGGCGATATAATTTGTTGCTCCTGGCACTGCATCCCATTCAAAAGTTACAGATGTTGGAGTCGAATTTAAACAGCGAATAATTGGCGTTGGCAATGGCGCATCTACCATTATCATTTGTAAATTATTCGTCGAAGTACAACCATTTTCAGTCACTGAAAGTGTAACGGTTTGATTGCCACTACTACCCCATTGAACTTCATAAGGCCCTGCTCCTGAACCACTTACGGGCGTGCCTGCTCCAAAATCCCAACCATAAGCAGCGGTCGCTGAAGCGGAACCTGTGTAGGTAATTGTCGAAGTTTCTGTTTCGCAAATTGGGGAATCAAAAGTAAATGTCGCGTCTGGAATTCGGTTTACATTAATGGTAATAAAATCGGTATAAGGACAAGTTCCTTCGGTATAAGTTAAGGTGATAACGTTAGGACCAATATTGGCCATTTGAGGATTAAATAATCCAGCTGCATTTACACCTGAACCACTCCAAACGGAAGTACCACCACCTGCACCGCCCATCGGATTTGCCATCATTTGAATTGTGCCAGTATTGGCATCCAAACAGATATCTGAGACCGTTGTAATGTTCAAATTAACCGTTGGGCAGTTTTGAGCAGTACACATCGTCATGGCCGTTGAGTTACCGCAGGAGTTGGTTCCGTTTGCCACCACCGTAATGGTTACACTTTGATTTGGCGACAAGCCATTTTCAGTATAGGTTGTAGTGGTTTGTGTGAAAGGTGTACCTCCATCTATTGTTATCGTATAATCTGTTGCTCCAGGTATTGCTCCCCAATCAAATTGAATACTACTTGAAGTTGAAATACAACTTATCACGGGTGCTGCCAATTCAGATTCCACCATGACGGTCTGTGAACTTTGAGTTGAAATACAATCGTTTTCTTCAACCATCAAGGTTACTGTTTTCGCGCCAGCGGCATCCCAATTAATCGTATGTGGCCCTGGGCCAGTTACGGTCGTCGGCATTCCACCGTTAAAATTCCAAGTATAAGTCGCACCTGCTCCTGCGGTACCTGTATATTGAATTGTTGACGTTCCAGTTATACAAATCGGACTCGTCACCGTAAAATTTGAAGTTGGTAAAGGATTGACTACAATCGTTTTACAAGATGGTTGCGAATCTCCACAATCTCCATTTGCAACTACGCAAATATCACCGCCTGTTGACGTTCCAAAATCAACCATGATCGTGGTACCTGAACCCGTAAAAGTAGCACCTGTCGGGACAGTCCAAGTGTAACCATTTGCCAATGCAACTGGCGTTATCGAATAACTGATCATATCCCCCATACACACAACGGTATCTGGGTTTGAAAAAACGGGATCAGCTGGCACTTGCGCCGATGAGGTCACCAAAACCGTATCTCTCGCTGTACAAATTGCACCAGTCGGACTTGTTTGGGAAACCGTCAAAAAGTATCGACCTGTGGCCGTTGCTGTTGCCGTTGACATCATGGTGTTGCCCGATAATGAGCCCCCTTGATCAGCCGACCACATATAAGTGACATTATTACCAGAAGAAGAACCTGCCCCATTGAGCGTAACCATTGGATTGGGCACACAATCCAATGGATTGGGAGGAGCGATGATTGCCAATGGTTCAAAAACCGCTAATTTTAAAATTATTAAACTATCACATCCATTTGCTTGTGCGAATGGGGCGCCGAAACTTAAACTATACGTTCCCGCATCGGCAATGCAGGTATCTCCGACCATGAAGCAATCTCCTTTACAAATGACGGTATCTATCGCATTAATTGTTTGTGGTTTTTGTATCAGCGTATAAGTCACCACACTATCACAATTCAATGCAGTTTTATAAGTTACATTTTGAACGCCGGGGTCGTTGAATACATTTCCATCTATAGTAACTGGGAATTCATCCTTACAATAAAACTCCGGTGTTTTTAAATCTGGAGGGATAGGCAAAACCAAAACAGGTGTCAATACAGGAACTCCATTAAAACATGGGTTAAATGGTCGCACCTGCACGACTCCACCTCCTGCTTGTTCATAACGAATGCAAATACTCGTATCTCCTACCAAACCACCACTCACTACTGTCGCTGATGGAGGGTAAGTCCACTCATAACCAGAAGCTCCTCCTACTGGATCTATCGAATAACAAACGGTCGCTCCTGGGCATAAAGTCGTATCGGGTGATACGGTCATCGGGCCAGTAGGATCTGGAATAGAACCACTTTCCACTCCACTTACCGACAATAAGAAATCGCAGATATCATTATTCCAACCATCAATTCTAATAAAATAAATCTCGCCAGGCACCGTGGCTGCTGTTACCGATAAGGGAATCACTAAACCTCCTGGTCCAGTGTCACAATCTAATTCTACCAGATTGGCGTCATAAATCATCAAATCAAGGCCATTTCCACCTGTACAATTGGAAGGTACGGCAGTTGCAGATATTGACCCAGTAGCATCCGCTACTACTTGCAACCACTGGTCATTGTGAATCAAAACACACCCAGGAACTCCTGAATTGGAGAAACCTGCAGTTGATCCAGTATAAGTTGGTAAACATATAATGCAACCACCACCAGGGCTATCACTTGGGGTTCCATTTCCAACCGGCGCACATGGCTCTTGTGCAAAAATTGATAAACTAAAAAGGATAAGAATAAAGGAGGTAGAGAATAATTTCACAATCACAGAGTTTGTTGTTATAAATCAAGGAACTCAAAGATAGCGAATTAATATTCCTACAAAAAAGTGGAGCTATTTTTCTTTTTTAGGTACAATTTTAGTCGAAAAATAATTGATTCTGGCTTAATTATCATTCATGATATTTTTCTTTCAAATTCTTCTTTAAACTATTTAAAACAAAGACATGTTCTTGTTCGATACCCCAATTTTCGAGGGGTTGCCAGTAGGCTCTTGGATGCAGAATTGATTTATAAGAACTGGTTCTGGTTATTTTAGTTTTTTCATTAATGGATTCGAAAGTATAGGTTGCGTCCACAAATTCAAACCAATCTCTACCTGTCAAAGAATAATCAATCACGTCCATTTCGAGGATTCTACCCTTTTCGTATTTTGTAATTTCTGCTATGATTTTTCCGTTTTCGAAAAGGCAATTTCTTTTGGCACCGACGGTATCTGCCTCCAACTCACAGCGATAAGGAGAAGGTAACCCCAACCATAATCCAATTGGTTTTTCGGCATCCAATTTATCCATTTGTTTAACTTCATCAAAAACAATTTCAGGGGAATAATCTAAAACGATCGAATTCTCAATCGTAACAATTTTTGGCTCTGGTTGGAGCATTTGCTCGATTGGATCGAGTATTAAAAGCAACAAAATAGGAGCAAGAGAAATAAGCAATTTTTGAGAATCCTTTGGTTCTTTTTTTACAACACTTTGCTGAAATTTATACCCAACAAACATCATTACAAAAAAAATTGGTGAAGCCATTAAAACACAAACTATACCTTCCAATGCTCCTGCTAATAAGAATCCGAAAAAGATTAATAATCCAAAAATCAGTGAATAAATTACCCGCTTATTGGAGTCATGTGTCCCAATTGCAAATCCTACCGCAGCTGGAAAAATCATAAAAAACGTCACTCCGTATTCGATAACACGAAAATGCAAAAAGAGAAAACCAATGATTAAAACAATTGCAGAAGTGAGCCAGGAATACTTTGATAGATTGGTCATTTTTGAATGGTTTAGTTTAATATACTTTTTAGAATCGCTACCCTCTTTTTCATTCTTAATAATTTTTAACCACTCAATTTAGAGATTTCATCGAAAATCATCAAGCCGAAAAAAACAACAAACAGTAATACGTTCAATATTCCACTGATCCATTTTGTGTAT
>CALHBQ010000045.1 GCA_937930815.1 uncultured Saprospiraceae bacterium
TGATACAGTTGACCATTCACTGTAGTATGTGAATTTTGCATTATTAGCAGTACCGTTTGGTTCCAATAATACTGCAGCAATTGCCATTTGAGTAGGGTCTTGGTCTTCTGGAACTACATAAGTGAAGGTGTAAGAATATGTCTCACCTGCAACCATCGTACCTGGAAGACTGCCTTCTTGACCAGCAAAACCACCTAAGATTGCTCTACTTACATGATTGTAAATCATATCGCTGGCAGGTATTGTGCTTGGAAGGTTTTCGTAACCACCCATTGGGCCGTTAGCTCCTCCAGCATATGCATTTGCCTGATTGTAGCCACTCTCGGTACCAGTTACAAAATCTTCACTGACAACCGCCAATAAACGATAGTCGCCGCTTACATCCTCCTTGAAGGTTGCATTTACAGTTGCAGTAACTGTTCTAAAAGTTCCATCATCATATAATTCAACATCACTAGATAAGATAGCAACTGGAGTTTCTGTAATGAAATTGAAAAGTTGATTTTCTAAACTAAGTGCAGATGGATCTGCGGTGTTCGTTCTTTCAATAACTCCGCCAGGGAATCCTGTAAATCCAGGAAAAGTTCTAACCCCTAAGTCATGATCTTCAACTGTCATCGGATCTGCATTGTGAACAGCGATCCCAACAAAATATTTTTTGTACTCAGCTGTCATATATTCCATTCCCACTGTTCCACGGGTACACCAAGGACACCAAGTTCCTGTTCCTTCTTCAACAAAGACCGCTTTGTCTGGGGCAGGTGTTACGATACCGTAAGAAGACGTTTTACTATCATTGTCTGATGTGTCATCAGCACCTCCATTAATATTACTAATTGTAAAAGTTAATTCACTATTAGCACTATTTGCAGTATAAGGTTCGTCAAAAACGACATCTTCTTCGCCGAATATCGCAATATTGGTACCTGTAATTGATTTTGTTCCAGAAGTTACACCATCAGTCCAAGTGATATCATAAGAGTTAATTGGCATTACACCTAAATTTTTCACAGATCCTGTAACAGTGTAATCTTTACCACCAAGCATGCGAGGAGGAAGTGTAGCACCTAACATTGCCAAATCTAAATTACCAGGAACGAATGATTCGTGTGAATACATAACATCATCTACATAATAATCATGTCCTTCAAGTGGGTAAAGGTTTAATCCACCAACTCTGTTATCAGTATTTCTCCATTCTGCAACTACGTCTCCACCAACAGAGAGAGTCCATTGGTTCAAGGTCAAATCAACATCAACAGCAACTTTGAACCATTCTTCTACTGGGAAATCGGTAGAAGATGAAGCTTCTGGAGTGCTTACGACACCATCAGCAGCATTAAATGTAGAATTCAAAGTCCAAGCAGTTCCTTCGGTAGTTGTTCCTTGGAAATTGAAATAAGCGCCATTTCCTTGAACATACATCATCATTTCGAAATGTAAAACTCCAGTATTGTAAGACGCTGGAAATGGTAGAAAAACATCCATTGGTCCCTGAGCAGTTGCAGTTGCAGAGAATATATGAAGTGAATTTTTACCACTAACTGCCTGATCGGAAGTAACAGGAGCATCTGCATTGGCAGCCGTAGAGTTACCCCAAGTACGCCAATCTGGAGAACTTGCAGCGATCATATCGCCCGCATTGTAAGATTCAAAATCATCGCTCCACATAGTTTGAGCATAAGTCAAACCAGTAGCAGCAAAAACGAATAAAAACAGTAGAACTTTTTTCATAAACTGACTATTTAATAATTTAAGAGGTTAATATTAAGAATGTATTTTTTGTTGAAATTATTCCAATCGATAAGTCGGTGGATATTTTGGATAATGGCTATGAGACAGGCAAACATTTCGTGAGAATTCGAAATGATGGTTAAATATACTACAACCTTATTGATTGCCCTACCTTATTGTTGAATTCTGTCCCTGTAAATTGTTAAAAAGTCGGATGTATTGCAGGGAAGAGGTGTGCAATCAAAATCAAAATTTTTAATCAAAATAAAAAAAGGATAATTAGAGTGAAATTAGAGAAGAACACGCTCAATATCGGTTGAATTTTTGATTAGCCATTTTGATTTTGATGGATTTTTAAACAACTTCTAAGTGTTCAAGGCGCCACAAACACTTAATACTTGCCCTGAAACATAAGTTGACATATCCGAACCTAAAAACACACAGGCATTGGCAACTTCATCTCCTTTTCCGAGGCGTTTTAATGGAATATTGGTCAAAAAGCCCTCTTTCGTTTTGTCATCTAATACTTCTGTCATTTCAGTTTCGATAAATCCAGGGGCGATTGCATTACATCGGATACTTCTCGAACCGACCTCTTTTGCGATTGATTTTGTGAAACCTATTATACCAGCTTTGGAAGCAGCGTAATTTGCTTGCCCTGCATTACCAAAAACTCCAACCACTGAACTCATATTAATGATAGAGCCGCTTCTATTTTTCAACATAGGTCGAAGTGCGTGTTTTGTTAGATTGAAAACGGATTTTAGATTTACATTAATGACTTGATCCCATTGGTCTTCATTCATACGAAGCATTAAAGTATCTTTTGTGATACCTGCATTGTTGACGAGAATGTCAATTTTTCCAAAATTCTCAATTACATGTTTGATTAATGCTTCTGCTTGATCATAATCAGCGGCATCTGATTGGATTGCCTCAGCTTTTACACCCATGTCTTCCAATTCTTTTTGAATCGCCAATGCTTTTTCGGCTGAAGAGCGGTAGGTAAAAGCAACATTTGCTCCTTCTGACGCAAATTTTCGGACAATTGCTGCTCCAATTCCTCTTGAACCACCAGTTACTAAAGCTACTTTTTCGGATAGTAATCCCATATTTTTTCGTTTTGATTTGTCGTAAGATTCTTTTTTATAGCTGCGAAAGTAAAGTTTTTTTGAAAAGTAGCAGAACAAAAATTCATAATCGCAAGCGATTACCGTAACAATAAAAACACGAAAACGATTCTTTTTTGAAATTAAACTGGAAAACGAAAAGATTCTTTTTAGGCGAAACCATAGTTTAAGTAAAAAATATTCTATAATTATTTGATAATGATTGAGTTAAGTATTAAAAATTTGTTTATTCCGAAAGTCACCATTTTTAAGGTATAACAACTTAACGGCTAAATGGTATAACTTAGCGTTACGGAAAATCATACATCTCTTTCCAACCCTCCAACTTATCGCCTCCCTTGTTCCCATCCAATTTAATTTTATAGACTATAAAATACTCACTCATACTTAAACCATAAATTATGAAAAACTATTTTTTACTTTTATCGATTCTCTTTTTCTTCAGTGCAGTAAATATTCAAGCGCAAATAAAATTGGCAATGGTTGACAACCTTTATGCTGAGCGATTTGAAATCTATGCACTCCATGAAGATCCTGATTTTCCTGATACAAAATCTTTCATAGGGACAGGACAAGTGACTTTGGTTGTAAATGCCAAAACTGAACTTTCAAACATCACCAACTACAATGGAACTTGGGTGTTAAATGCAAAAGCATTGACTCCAGAAGAAAACCCATCTAAAGATTATTTGTCCTTCGGATTTGCTGATTATACAGAGCTTCAAATTTCAGGTTCTAAACCAACTTTACTTTTTGCGGTAGAGTATAGTAAAGCAGGCGTAGCTCATATTGTGGAGATGGAAGATCCTTTTTGTAAAATACCAAACTCAATAGGAAGTAACCCAGGTAATGAACTTTCAATTGCATCGTTTGAAGATGGGATGGAAATGATGAGATATAGCAGCAATTATGAGCCTTGTAGCCCAAGTCCACTTCCATGCGAATTGGCGGAAATGCAAATGGCTAAAAATGGCCAGCTAAAGAAAAGACCTAAAAATGGCGTAGCCAATATGAATGATAATGGAACCATCATGGCTTCCAAAACCAAAAAGAATAGACCATAAAATTTTTATTTATTTAACTAAAATCTATAAAGACTAAGAGGTAGAGAGCAATTTAGCTTTCTACCTCTTTTTTATTTTGGATTATTTTTAATAAAATCGGTTTAGAAAATCTGACTAATTTTGTAACATCTTTGACTCTAAAATACCGTAAATTTGCCTTCTTGAATGGAACATGTGTAGCTTTTATCTGTAAAAACTGTGCATACTCTTAAGCGAAAATAAACGATGAAGAAATATATCTGTATTCATGGACATTTTTACCAACCACCGCGCGAAAACGCATGGACAGAGGAGATTGAATTGCAACCAAGCGCAGGCACTCCATATCATGATTGGAATGAACGAATTAATATAGAATCTTATCGCTCAAATGCTAATGCAAGAGTCCTTGATTCACAGAAGTTGATCAAACGAATTTCTAATAATTATGAACATATCAGTTTCAATTTTGGACCAACTTTGCTTTCTTGGTTAGAAAAGTTCGATTCAGATACCTATCATAAAATAATTGCGGCGGATAAGAAAAGTGTACTTGAAAGAGGCCATGGAAATGCGCTGGCGCAAGTATATAATCACATCATTCAGCCACTGGCAAATGGGCGTGATAATGAAACACAAATCGTTTGGGGGTTACGTGATTTTGAAGCACGTTTTGGTAGAAAAGCCGAAGGAATATGGTTGGCAGAAACGGCTGCGGACACGCCGACACTCGAAATTTTAGCAGCCCAAGGAGTGAAATTTACAGTGCTTTCGCCCAATCAAGTGAAAGCTGTTCGACCAACCGCTGATGCCGAATGGGCAGGCAAAGATTATCATTCAATTGATACGCGTAGAGCTTATAAATGCAACTTGCCTTCCGGCAAAACGATAGATTTGTTTTTCTATGATGGAAATACAGCTAAGGATGTTGCTTTCAATAAATTGCTAAATAGCGGGCAGGTTTTCGCTGACCGATTGTTGCAACCAATTGATGGCAAAAATCAACTCGTTCACATCGCTACCGATGGAGAATCATACGGACATCATCACAAATTTGGCGAAATGGCCATGGCTTATGCCATCGAATATTTGGATGAAAAAAGTGATGTGGAATTGACGAATTATGGTTCATTTTTAGAAAAATTTCCTTCAATTTGGGAAGCACAAATTCACGAAAATAGTAGTTGGAGTTGTGCGCATGGGGTAGAGCGGTGGCGTTCAGATTGTGGTTGTCATACAGGTGGTCAGGCAGGTTGGAACCAACAATGGCGAGCGCCACTGAGAGCTTCGTTTGATTGGTTACGAGAGGAGTTGACTCTACTTTTTGAAAAAGAAGGAACTCCACTTTTGAAAAATGTATGGGAAGCGAGAAATGATTTTATTGAAGTCCTGCTTCATCGTTCAAATATTGATTCGTTTTTTGAAAGAAATCAATCGAAACCACTTTCGGAAGCTGAGAAGACTAAAGTACTCCAACTTCTCGAAATGCAAAAGTTGTGCATGTTTATGTACACTAGTTGCGGTTGGTTTTTCAATGAAGTTTCTGGTATTGAAACGATTCAGATTTTGCAATACGCAGATAAGGCGATGCACTACGCTTCCTATTTTTCTAAAAAAGATTTTGAAAAAGGCTTTTTGAAAAAATTGGAAGCAACACCGAGTAATATTCATGAAAATACCAAAGTCATTTTCGAAAAAAAAGTCATTCCAAAACGGATGTCTGAAGAGATGATTACTTGGAATATTTTGATGCAAGCCATTCCTTCCAAAGAGCCGTCGGGTACTTTTTTCGCGCATGATTATGAGTTAGAAAATGTGGCTTTGGTGGAGGAGGGTTCAAATCGTTTATGGACAGGTGTAATTCGTTTGAAAACAACGCAGACTTTAAAATCAACCAATTATAGATTTCATTTTTGGTTAGAAAAGTTAGAAAACATAAATGGACGTGTACTTCCTTTGTCTGATATTGAAGCAGCTAAAGAACTGAAAGGAGCAACTAAAGCCACTTTCGAAAAATTGGCAGAAGAGTTGAAAGAGGATATATCGACTCCAAAGATTTACACAGCAACTGATGCTTTTGAAGAAGTAACTCGATCTTTTTTTAGAAAAATGGGTTCAGAGGAAGAATCTAAAATGGTTCAAAATTTAGAAAACCTCAATAAATTCAACCAAAAGATTGGCGGTAAATCTGATGAATTTGCCACGATGGTTCAATCATTGGTTTTTTATAAAAAGTTCTCTAAACTATTAGCGGCAGAGCATACTCAAATAGCTCAGGTCGTTCAGTTTTTAGAATCTGAAGGACGTCCGGGCAGTGAGTTTCCAAATAAAAATATCCTTCTAAAAGAATTAGATCAATTTCTTTCTACTCAAATCCATCAGTTGAGAGACAATCATGATTTCTTGCCGCACGTAATTCGATTTTTGGAATTGGTCGATGACTTTGAATTACCAGTAAACTGGTATCATGCTCAAAATAAATTGCTGGAATTAGAGGGGCTTCGATTTTATCCTCATCAGCGAGATAATATCATTCGCTTGTATTCAAAATTGGGAGTTGTATATCCGTTCCCGTTGGTGGCGATGGCTTAAGTAATTCAGAAAGGATATTATTATTATTATTATTATTATTATTATTTGAAAAATAAAACTCACAAAGTATTGGTAGCCAGTACTTTGTGAGTAATTTGATTGATGTTTGTGATTTTTATTTTTGCCAAATCACTCCAATTGAAGCATAAAAATCATTGCGTGGTTTGATGGCTAATTCGGTACCTCCGTTTTGATTGAGGAATTCAATTCTATTCAAAATGGTATATCCAAGATTGAAGTTCAAAGCAGTGTTTTTTCCTGAGCTTACTTCATATTCCAGCCCCGCATTTAGTTTTGAAAAAATGAGTTTGTCTAAATCTCTTTTGAAATTGGTTGGTGTGTCAAAGTTGTAATTCCCTCCTGTGAAGTAGATATTTGCTCCAATTTTATTATCTCCAAAACTGTAAGATTGTCGGATATGTGCGGGTAGCAGAATATCCGTCTCATAATGGCCTTTTTTGCGTATAAGTTGCAAAAGCGGTAGGGTAGGATTCTTGCCAAATTTAGTGTCATGCACTCCTCCAAAGCCAACTTTCGTAAATTTATTCAACCTTTTTGAAATCAAAATCGAGCCCTGAAATAAAAAATCCTCAATTGATAGTGAATTATTAAAATCTGAAGCAACCGTAGGCTTTACAGAGGTTATCAAAACCCATCGCTTCGTTCCTAATTTTCTAATATAATTAAATCCGTAGGAGAACGAATAAAAATTCAATTTTGAATCAATCTTAAAATTAGAATTGGCTAAGGTTGGATTCAAAAAAGTAAACTCAATCGAATTGTTTAAAATGGTTTTTTGGTCTTTTAATTTGAAAGGTAATTGAACTTTAGCTTTATACAATCTCGTTTGTATATGCCCATGAAAATTCTCTCCTTCAAATGAATTAGGAGCAAAATTAGTCAAATTAGCCTCGAAGATTCTGAATTTGGATAGCGGTGGGTAGCTGATGCTGTCTTGCCCAAAAATAAGGCTTTGACAGATCATCGCAAGGATGAAAAGCAGGTGCTTGTTTCTCATAATTTATAGGGTTTGTAGGTTTTAAACACTCTAAAGTATGAAAAAAATAAAAAAATGGCTTAAAGTTTATTCTTGAAGAGAACTGATTTATGCTTCTCTTTCCATCTCAAATCCAACCGTATCCAAATCTTTCCAAAAATTACCATAAGACTTGGCAACTACGTCTGGTTCTTCAATATATATAGGATGCAAAAGTCCAAGTGGAGCAAAAGCCATCGCCATACGATGGTCTTGATAAGTCGAAAAAGTAGGGGTTTCTTCAAAAGTTGCCTTGCCCGAGAGTTTATATCTGTCTTCTCCTACTTCCTCAAATTTTACCCCAATTTTACCTAATTCGTTTTGGAGTGCTGCGATTCTATCTGTTTCTTTTATTTTTAAGGTAGAAAGGCCGGTGAAATAGGCCTCAATTCCAAGTCCTGCACAAATCACTGCAATCGTTTGCGCAAGGTCAGGGCAATCCTCCAAATCAGTTTCAAATTTACGGGGTGGAGCACCTGTCTTTTTTATGAAAATGCCCTCATCCATAAACTGTGTTTGAATGCCGAAAATTTCCATCATTTCAGCCAAAATAGAATCCCCTTGCCAGCTATCTTTTTGGAGTCCTTTTAATAAGATTTTTCCACCATCAGATAATGCTAAAATGGAATAATAGTAAGAGGCTGCAGACCAGTCACTTTCTATGGTAAGTCCTTGATTATTAATTGATTGTGGTGGGATAAGTATGATGTTTTCTTGGAAATTGCTCCCTGCACCAAAAGCACTAAGCATCCTTAAAGTCATATCAGCATAAGGTCTCGAAACAAGCTTTTCGTTTATCTTGATTTCGAGTCCACGAGGAAGGGTAGGAGCGACCATTATTAGAGCTGAAATATACTGACTGCTTATATTCCCATCAATATTTACATTGGCTGAAATTTCATCATTCGGAGCGCCAATTTTAAGTGGTGGAAAACCTTCGTTTTCGAGGTATTCGATATTTGCTCCAATTGAATTTAAAGCATTGACCAATTCACCGATGGGCCGCTGCTTCATTCTTTCCGAGCCAGTCAGGGTTTGAACACCTTCTTTGAAGGCCAAAAAAGCGGTCATAAATCGGAAGGTCGTTCCTGCATGTCCCGCATCATAAATATCACCTTCTTGTTGGAGGAGTTTGACTAAAGTTTGAGTATCTTTCGAGGTAGAAAGATTTTCGATTTTAAACTCGGATTTGCTTAACGCTCTGAGTATTAAGGCTCTATTGCTTAGACTTTTCGAACCATCCAATCGAACTGTTCCTTCAACCTTTTTTATTCTTTTGACAACTCGGATTTTTTGCATCTGTGTTTGTAGGGTATTTAGGTGGTTTTGGAGGGGCGAAAGCCGCAAAATTACCAATATTATGACCTTATAAACGAGTTTATGATAAAATGTTAGTAATTTTTTCAAAAAATTGATTTAGTATTTTTTACAAATTAATCAATTTTTAATATCGAGAAAATAATACACTATGTTTTTTAATGTATTGATATTCAATGATTTACAAAAGGTATAATCTCTCAATTTAAAGAAATATATATTTTTGAATGATAGATCCATTTGTTAAATATCTCTTAATTAATTTAGAGTTAATCTAAATAAGATTCTCTATGGATAAAACCTTTTTATAAATCTATCTCTCGGTTATCTTTGCGCCAAAATTTGCAAATCCGTATGAAATTAATCGGGAATCACACACCTAACTTTTTGGTGTTAAAAGAATATCTGAGCCGCATCACGCTACTCTTTGCGCTCACATTTTTTGCCATCTCTCTTTCTGCTCAGGGTGGTGATGATAAAATTGGAAAAGGTCTCTTCAAAAACAATTGTGCGAGTTGTCACAATAAGAACATGAAGGACGACATGACTGGCCCTGCATTGGGTGGTTTTGAAGAAAGATGGGCAGATTATCCAAGAGAAGATTTGTACTCTTGGATTCGCAATTCACAATCTATGGTGAATGCAGGTCATCCACGTGCAGTTGAACTTTGGAATCAATGGAAGCCAAATGTGATGAACAACGTGGGACTGTCAAACGAAGAGATTGAGCATGTTTTTGCTTATATCAATTGTATGGCTGATGGAAGTTGTGTACCGAAGATAGGAGGTGATGCCACTGGTGCAACTGTTGGTGTTGCAGCCGAAACGGATTATACATGGCTTTACATGGGATTAGCATTAGTTTTAGGACTATTGGCCTTGATTTTAGCTCGATTCATCTCTCAGTTAGATTACATTAGTAAGAATAAAGCAAACCCTGGAAGTGCTCGACAGAAGAGCATGGTGGATATATTGACAGGAGGTGGAGTTATGGGTTTCTTGATTTTTGCAGGAATCGTTTTTGGTGGATATTACACTGTGAATAAGGCGATTAACCTAGGTCGTCAACATAATTACGCTCCTGACCAGCCAATCAAATTCTCGCATAAGACGCACGCAGGCATGCAGCAAATTGACTGTCAATATTGTCATGACGGTGCAAGAAGAAGTAAGCACTCCGTGATTCCTGCGGCAAATACTTGTATGAATTGCCACAAAGCAGTTAAAGTAGGTTCTAAATATGGAACGGCTGAGATTTCTAAAATTTATGCTTCGATTGGTTACGATCCTTCCACTGATAAATACATAGACGGATACGAAAATATGTCCAATGATGAAATCGAAAAGATTTTCTCAAAATGGATTGCTGATACACACGTTAAGAATGAAGCCAAAGGCAATGTCGAAGAAGTAGTTGCTGAACAGTGGGGTGGGATCGTTTCATCCTTAACTGGACCTGGCGATGAAAGTGTTGCTGGCCCTATAGAATGGGTTAGAATACACAACCTTCCAGATCACGTTTATTTCAATCATGCTCAGCACGTAACAGTCGGTAAGGTTGAATGTCAACAATGTCACGGTAAGGTTGAAGAAATGGAAATTGTTCAACAACACACGCCACTCTCAATGGGCTGGTGTATCAATTGCCACAGAAAAACAGAAGTTCAGTTCGCTGACAATGAATATTACGATAACTATTACGAGAAATACCACAAAGAAATTAAAGAGGGCTCTCGTGATAAAGTGACGGTAGAGGATATTGGAGGATTAGGATGTCAGAAATGTCACTATTAAAATGAAAAATGAGTAAATGATGAAATGAGTAAATAGCTCTTTTATCATTTACTCATTCTATCATTTATTCATTCAAAAAAGAAATTCATAATCATATTATTTATATGAAAGATCATAAGCAAAATAAAGTCTGGGTAGGAACCGCAGAATTAAACAACCACCCAGAGTTTCGAAAATTGGCGTCACAGGAGTTTGAAGAAAAATCAACAGTTGCAGAGATGACTGCTGATTTGGCTGATTCTGGTGTATCTGCCAATCGTCGTGATTTCTTGAAATATCTTGGATTTGGATTAGGAGCAGCAACGGTTGCTGCAGGTTGTGATATTCCAGTGAAAAAGGCAATTCCTTACGTAATTAAGCCGGATGCAATTGTTCCGGGTGTTGCGACTTATTACGCTTCAAGTTTTGTTCAAGGTGGCGACTACTGTCCTATTTTGGTGAAAACGCGTGAAGGAAGACCTATCAAAATTGAAGGTAACACGAGTTCCAAAATGACCAATGGCGGGACAAGTGCAAGAGCACAGGCGAGTGTTTTGAGTCTTTATGATACAAATAGAATTCAAGGCCCTGGTTCTTACGCAGATGGTAAGATAACTGGAATGTCTTGGGATGATTTGGATAAAAAACTGACTGGTAAATTGGGCAATGCAAGAATCATTACCAATACGGTAATGAGTCCAATGGCCAAAAAAGCGATGCAAGCCTTTGCTGCAAAGCACCCAGGAACACAGGTTGTAACTTATGACCCAATTTCTTCTTCAGCGATTTTGGAAGCCAATGAGCAGTCGTTTGGTGATAAAGTGATTCCTGATTATCACTTTGACAAAGCAAATGTGATTGTAAGTTTCGGAGCAGATTTCTTGGGAACTTGGATTTCTCCAATCGAATACGCAAATCAATACGCAAAAAATAGAAAAGTCAGCACGACTAAGAATGCAAAGATGTCTCAGCACATACAGGTGGAGTCACACATGTCTTTGACAGGTTCTAATGCGGATAATAGAATTTTAATCAAACCTTCTGAGCAGGGTGCAGCGATTGCAGCTTTGTTAGGAGCGTTGGGTGGTGGAGTTTCTGCTCCAAGTGCATTCAAAAACACAAAAGCAAAAGCAGCTATCACAAAAATAGCTTCTAAGCTAAAAGCGAATGCAGGAAAGAGTTTAGTAGTCAGTGGTTCTAATAATGTTGGTGAGCAAATTTTAGTAAATGCCATCAATAGCCTTTTAGGTAACTACGGAAATACACTTGATTTTGGAAATGCTTCTTTGCAAAGACAAGGAACGGATAAAGAGATTCAGCGATTAATTGCTGAAATGACGAATGGAAAGGTAGGAGCAGTTATCGTAATGGATGGTGCAAACCCAGCATTCGATATTCCAAATGCAGCAGCTTTTGCAGCTGGAATGGCTAAAGTAGGAACGAAAGTTTACTGCGGTCAAACAATGAACGAAACAGGCGCGCTTTGTAACTACATTGCACCAACCAACCATTACTTGGAAAGTTGGGGAGATGCTAACCCAAAACGTGGACATTATAGTTTAATTCAACCAACGATTGCTCCATTGTTTAACACCCGTCAGGCGGAAGTTTCATTGTTGAGTTGGGCAGGAGCACCAGTTGGTGATAAAGAAACTGCTGCTTATGACTTCTTGAGAAGTACCTGGGAGAGTGGCTTATTTGCAAATCAATCTTCTTTTTTGTCTTTCCGTTCATTCTGGGATAAGATGTTGCATGATGGGGTTTATCAAATGAATATTCCTGCTTCAGCACCTGCTTTCTCTGGAAGTGCATCGGCTGCAATGGCAAATATCAACCAACCAAAAAGCGGAAGAGAGATTGCTTTCTTCGAAACGGTAAATATGGGTGCTGGTCAATATGCTGACAACCCTTGGCTGCAAGAGTTACCAGATCCAATTACGAGATGTGTTTGGGGTAACTATTTAGCAGTACCAGTTAGTTGGGATGGAGGAAACGAGGTTACCAATGAGTTGGACTTGAATAATTCAGAAATCTACGGTGAAGCAGATAAAGCAGATATTTCTGTAAAAGGCTCAGGAGCAAGTATCACTTGTGTTAGACAATTTGGTTTGGGACCTGAGACTTATTCATTGGCGATGGGTTACGGTAGAAATGTCGCTGGCCCAGCTGGTATCGAAGTTGGAACGAATGTTAACCCTTGGTTAGGTACAGATAAAAATGGTAACACTGTTTATTACGCAGCGGTAGATTCAATTACAAAAGGAGCAGTTGATAAAGAGTTTGCATGTGTTCAATATCACCACACAATGGGAGTTACGGATGTAGATCCTGCTTCTGGTGAAGAAATCAATGTAGATGAAAAAACATTGATGACGGTTGGTGAAGGTTTCCAAGGAGGTTTGACCAAACGTACTATTTTGCGTCAAGCGAATTTGAAAGATTTATCAACGTTTGCAGATGATTTGCATCATGAGCGCGAGCACCATGAGCACTTAAATCAGCAAACACTTTATCCATACGAGCAATATAAAAAAGATGTGTATGACCAAGGTCATCACTGGGGAATGCATGTTGATTTGAATGCCTGTACTGGTTGTTCAGCATGTACGGTAGCTTGTATGTCGGAAAACAATGTTCCGATTGTAGGAAAACACGAAGTTTTCAGACACCACGAAATGACTTGGTTGAGAATTGACCGATACTTCTTCGGTGACTTCGAAAATCCAAATGTTGTCTATCAACCATTGATGTGTCAGCACTGTGATAATGCTCCTTGTGAGAATGTTTGTCCAGTATCTGCAACCAATCACAGTAGTGAAGGGTTGAACCAAATGGCTTATAATAGATGTATCGGTACGCGTTATTGTGCGAATAACTGTCCGTTCAAAGTACGTCGTTTCAACTGGATGGATTATACTGCAGCTGATTTATTTGCATCTAATGAGGTTGATTTGAATCACCATAGAGATGGTGGAACAGATACCACATACTATATGACTGATAACTTGACCAGAATGGTCTTGAACCCAGACGTAACGGTTCGTTCACGTGGGGTGATGGAAAAATGTTCATTCTGTGTTCAGAGATTACAAGAAGGTAAGCTTACCGCGAAAAAAGAAGGACGTAAGTTGATGGACGAAGATGTGAGAACAGCTTGTCAAACAGCTTGCCCAACTGGCGCGATTACTTTCGGTGATACGAATAATAAAGGCGGAGAATTAGATAAGAAATTACAGAATCCATTGAACTACATCTTATTAGAAGAGGTGGATGTTCGTTCTTCTGTAACTTATACTGCTAAGATTGTGAATAGAGACGAAGACCTCGTTTAATTTCATTTTTCACAATCATTTTATTTTAAGAAATAATAGAACTTTAATATATGAGTGCTCCTGTATCAACAATTAGGGAACCATTAATTACCGGACATAAAACCTATCATCAGATTACTGAGGATCTGATAGGGCCAACTGAAAAGACGCCACCTTTATCATGGGTGATTGCTTTGATCTGTTGTGTAGCACTTTTGAGTGTTATGGCATTCAGTTTAGCATGGACGTTTTGGCATGGAATCGGTGCATGGAATTTGAATCGTACTATCGGTTGGGGATATGATATCACCAACTTCGTATGGTGGATTGGTATCGGTCATGCCGGTACATTGATTTCAGCGATTCTTCTATTGTTCCGTCAAAAATGGCGTACGGGGGTAAACCGTGCAGCAGAGGCGATGACGATTTTCGCAGTAATGTGTGCAGGTATTTTCCCAGCGACACACACTGGTCGTCCTTGGTTTGACTTCTTCATGTTCCCTTATCCAAATACAAGAGGGCCATTGTGGGTAAACTTTAATTCACCATTGCTTTGGGATATTTTTGCAATATCTACTTACTTCACGGTATCATTATTATTCTGGTACACAGGTTTAGTTCCAGATTTTGCAACAGTAAGAGATAGAGCAACTGGATTGAGAAGAAAAGTATATAACGCCCTTTCATTTGGTTGGACAGGTAGTGCGAAGCACTGGCAACGTTGGGAATCACTTTCCTTGATTTTGGCAGGTATTGCTACACCACTGGTACTTTCTGTACACACGATTGTATCATTTGATTTCGCCACTTCAGTTATTCCTGGATGGCACACGACGATTTTCCCTCCTTACTTTGTTGCAGGAGCGATTTTCTCTGGTTTCGCGATGGTACAGACCTTGATGTTGATGACCAGAAAGATTTTGAAATTACAGGACTACATTACATTGGCACACATCGAGTCAATGAATAAAGTAATCCTTTTGACAGGTACTTTGGTAGGTTCGGCTTATTTGACTGAGTTGTTCGTTGCTTGGTACTCTGGATATGTTTATGAGCAATTTGCATTCTTAAACAGAGCAGCAGGACCATATTGGTGGTCATACTTCGGTATGATGTTCTGTAACTTGGTTATTCCTCAGATTTTCTGGTGGAAGAAAATGAGAAGAAACCTTTGGGTAACATTCTTGATGTCAATCTTTATTAACATCGGTATGTGGTTCGAGCGTTACGTAATTATTGCAACAACTTTGGCGCGTGATTACTTGCCTTCAAGTTGGTCATACTATGCACCAAGTTGGGTAGAAATCGGAATCTTCGCTGGTTCAATGGGACTATTTGGAACTTTATATTTGATTTTCTGTAGAGTAGCTCCCGTAGTTGCAGTTGCAGAGATTAAGCATATTTTGAAAACAGGTGGAGACCAATATGTTGGTGAAAACGCTGTTCATCACCACGGTCCTGATGGACACGATGACCATGGCGGACATGACCACGGACATGATGCACCTAAAAAAGTTGAAACAGGAGGCGGAACTTCTGGTTCTTCAGGAATTGCGCCATTGAGTTCAAACTCAACTGCGACATCTTCTTCTTCTAAAACGACGACTTCTTTTAAAGGAACAACTGATTCTTCTAAGGATACGACTTCAAAATTGGATTTGGATTCACCAGTTGCATCAGGAGCTGCAATTATTGGAGCAACTGGAGCAGTGGCAAATACAGGTTCAACTTCGACTAGTTCTACAGGTAGCTTAGAAGATGATTTGAAAAAAGTAGAAGGAATCGGACCTAAGATTGAGGAATTGTTGAAAGCAGCTGGTATCAAAACCTTTGCTAAACTTTCAGAAACAGACGTTGCTTCTATCAAAGAAATTTTGGTAGCAGCGGGTCCTCGATTCGCATCAAAAGTTCCAGGTACTTGGCCAAAGCAAGCAGGTTTAGCTGCAGCTGGTAAATGGGATGAGTTGAAAAAGTGGCAAGACGAATTGGACGGTGGTAAATAAATCCGAGAGTTGAATCTCGAAATTAATTTAGACAACTAATTAGAATTTTATAAAAATGGCATCAGGAAAAAAAGAAGTTCTTTACGCTTTGTACAACGATGAGACAGAGTTATTTGCAGCTATCAGAGCAGCAAAAGCGAAGCACTTAGATATCATGGATGTTTTTACTCCTTTTCCAGTTCACGGATTGGATCCAATTATGGAGTTTGAAGAATCTCGTTTGCACATTGTAGGATTCGTCTTCGGTGCATTGGGAACTTTGACTGCGTTTTTGTCAATGAGTTGGATTTTCACAAGAGACTGGCCTATCATTTTTGGTGGTAAACCATACTGGTCAGTACCTGCATTTATTCCAATTACATTTGAGTTGACAGTATTATTTTGTGCGATTGGAATGGTGGTTTCTTTTTATACGGTTTGTGGTTTAGGACCTGGAGTGACCAACGAAACTTTAGACGACCGTATCACTGATGATAAATTCTGTTTGGCTTTTTCAACAAATGGAAAAAGTGATGGAGAGGTGAGTGATTTAAAATCATTTTTGAATTCAACAAAGCCATTTGAGGTGAATGCCAAGACACTTTCAAAATAATTGAAGTTGTCAACAATTTTCTGAATAGAAAAATCTAATCATTTTAGAATGAAAATATTTGATATAAAAATTTGGGTCATCATTGCAGCTTTTGCAATGCTTTCTTTGGGAGCATGTCAATCGGTAGATGGTAATCAAACAGGAAGCGAATTTGTTCCTGATATGGCTCACTCGGTTGCATATGAAGCAAACGTAAGTAGCGGCTACTGGATGAATACTTTTGATGAAACAAGTGTAAGAACTCGTCAATCATTAGAAAAAGCACGTCTTCCTGTAGAAGGAACGATTCCTCGTGGAAGTGCAGGTTCTACTGCAAACCACAAAAAAGGATATGGTATTAAAATTCCAGAAAGTGGAAGTGTACCATATTACTACACAGATACTGAGGAGGAAAGAACTCGTGCGATGGCTGAAATTATAAGCAATCCACTTCCTATCACTGCTGCAGGTTTAGAGTCAGGAAAATTATTATACAATATCAACTGTGCAATTTGTCATGGAGAAAAAATTGATGGCAATGGTTGGTTAGTAGATGAGAAAAATCCTAATCAGGTTTATCCAGCAGCTCCTGCAAACTTCCTATTGGATGAGCATGTAAATGCAACGAATGGAAGATATTACCACGCTATCATGCATGGTAAAAATGTAATGGGTGGTTACGCAGATAAATTGAGTTATGAAGAAAGATGGAATGTAATTCACTATATCCGCTCTTTGCAAGCAAAAGAAAAAGGATTGGCTTATAACAATCTTGAGAATACATTGGGTGCAGGTGCAACTGTAGGTGGCAGTGTGGCTCCAAAAGTTACAGAAGTAGTTACCCATGAAGCGCACGGTGGAGCACATCATTCAGATGTAGATCATTCGCATGATGATGGGCACGGACACGACGCAGGTCATGAAGGTGACCATGGTCACGAAGGTGGAACGGAAGATCATCACCATGGCGACGATGGCCATAAAGATGACCACAGTCACTAATTAAAATCATTAGCAACAGAAAAAAATATTCTACATTACGATGGATAATACTTTCTCATTTGATGGCAGATTAAAAACGATGACAATAGGGTTCATGGTCGTTGGAGTTATTTGTTTAGCACTGACTTTTTTCATGGATTCACAACCTGATCATGTACGTTTTTGGTCAAATATTCTTCACAACTCAGTATTTTTTACTGGGATTTCCGCTATGGCATTGTTTGCATTGACGGCATTCATTAGTGCCTGGGCAGGATGGTTCGCGACTATCAAAAGGCTTTTCGAAGCTTATTCTCTGTTCTTGCTAACTGGTTTTATTTTGCTTTTAGTAGTAGCAGGAGGTATGTGGGCGCACGCGCATCATTTATACCATTGGGCAGACCCTTCAACATTGGATCCAACAAGTCCTAATTATGATGAGATTTTGGTTGGAAAATCACCATTCTTAAACAAAGGGGTTTTTACCTTTTTGGGTGTGGGAGCAGTGGGCGTTTGGTACCTAATAGCTCGAATGATTAGAAATCTTTCCATCGCAGAAGATAAAGATGGTGGCGCATTGGATCACTCCTTTCATAAGAAAATGAGAATTTGGTCAGCGGCCTTTTTACCAATCGCCGGTTTTACGATTCCAGCAATGGTTTGGTTGTTTATTATGTCAGTTGATGCACACTGGTACAGTACTTTGTTTGCATGGTACAATATGGCAGGATGGTTTGTTTGTTTCTGTGCATTCACCATTTTGACAATTATCTATTTGAAGAAGAAAGGAATGTTGGAAAATGTTACGACAGAACACCTTCATGACTTAGGTAAATATATGTTCGGATTTAGTGTATTCTGGACTTATTGCTGGTTTAGTCAATACATGTTGATTTGGTATGCAAACGTTGGAGAAGAAACGATCTATTTCCGTGAACGATTAGATGGATTTCCTGTTCTGTTTTATGCCAACCTAGTGATCAATTTCTTAGTACCATTTTTCGTATTAATGAGAAATGATACTAAAAGGAAATATGGAACTTTGATTTTTGTATCCATCGTTTTGATTTTCGGGCACTGGATTGATATGTTTTTAATGTTGAAGCCAGGTATCCTTAAAACTGCTAAAGAACACGCAGCACATTCTGACCACGGTCACGGCGACCATGGACATGAGCACGCAGCAGACCATGGCGGACATGCAGTAGAGCATGCTGCAGAATTTGTTTCTGGATTTACGATGCCTGGGTTCTTAGAGTTAGGTACTTTCTTAGGATTTTTAGGATTGTTTTTGTTTGTGTTTTTCTCTCGATTAGCGAGTGCAAAATTACAACCAGTAAATGACCCATATATGATGGAGAGTGTAACGCACCATACTTAAAAATTTGAAATCATTAGCATCAGGTCTTTTTCCTGATTGTTTAAAAAATATTTAAAAAATCGACCTTTAATTTTTAATTGATATGACAGGTTTGATCATCTTTTTGTGTTTATTTCTTGCAACAGTTGTTATTGTTCAGATCGGTAAAGTAACCGAGTTGTCTGCTAAAATCAATGGCGAAGAAAAGACACAAATCAAGAGCAATAAAGCCAATGGCCGTCTTTGGATAATTTTTGGTTTTTTCTTCTTTCTTCTGACATCATGGTCAGCGTTCTACTTCCGTAATTGGATGTTGGGATATGGCCCTCATGATTCTGCTTCTCTTCACGGAACAGCTTTAGATAACATCTTTAATGTTACGTTGATTATTACAGGAATTGTTTTCGTTTTAACACACGTATTGCTTTTCTACTTTGCGTGGAAATATAGCGGTAGACCAGGAAGGAAAGTTTACTTCCAAGCCCACGACACAAAACTGGAAATTATTTGGACTGCAATTCCAGCAGTCGTGATGACTTTCTTAGTAATGGGTGGATTGGATGCATGGAACGAAGTAATGGCGGATGTAGAACCAGGAGAAGATTATATAGAGATTGAAGCTACTGGTATGCAATTCGCATGGATGATACGTTATCCTGGACCAGATGGAAAGATAGGTTCGAAGTATTATACGAATATCAGTTCTTCAAACCCTATGGGCCAAGATTGGACAGATGTTAAAAATTTAGATGACTTTCATCCAACTGAGATTGTTTTACCGAAAGGTAAAAAAGTAAGAGTACGTATCACCTCACGTGATGTATTACACAACTTTGATTTACCACACTTTCGTGTGAAAATGGATGCAGTACCTGGGATACCAACGCACTTTGTATTTACACCTATTTTAACAACGGAGGAATATAAAGCTAAGTTAAAAGAAACACCAGAGTATCAACAACCATCTGATAAGAATGAGCCAGAAGGTCCAAAACTTTGGGAAACATTCGAATATGAGTTGGCGTGTGCAGAGTTGTGTGGAAGTGGTCATTATTCAATGAAAAGAATTGTGAAAATTGTTGAAGAGGATGAGTATAACGCATGGTTAGCCAAACAACAATCTTATTATGAAAGCAGTATCAAAGGAACTGCAGACGATCCCTACAATACGGATTTCTCATCTATGTCAAAAGAAATGCAAGAAGCATTGGTAGGCATGAGAAAAACTGAGTTTGATAACAAAGCGGCAGCTGCAATGGCGGCAACAGCAGCAGAGGAAAAGATCATTAGATTAGATTATGTCAATTTCGTTTCAGGTGGTTCTACTTTAGACGACCTTTCTAAATACGAATTGGGTAATGTGATTGATTTTATGAAAAAGAATCCTTCTGTGATGTTAGAATTGGCTGGCCATACAGACAGTCAAGGTGAGTTGAAATCAAATATGACTTTATCTCAAAGTAGAGCAGAAGCGGTTTATAATTTCTTGGTTGCAAAAGGTGCATCAAGTGTAAACTTGAGAGCAGTAGGGTATGGTCCAAATCGACCAGTTGATACAAACGATACAGCGGAAGGCCGCAAAAACAATCGTCGAACTGAGCTTCAAATCTTGACAGCCGAAGTTCAGTAATTTAGCAATAAACAAAAGACATTAGCTTTTTAATAAGCTTTTTAAATTATAAAATTATTTCTTATGGCTACAACAGTGAAAACAGCACCGGGTGAAATCAATGAAGTTGACCAACTCATTGAGAAGTACGGATTTGATGATCACTTTCATGATCATCATGATGAGGATAAGTATAAGTCAAACTTTTTGACAACTTATGTTTTCAGCCAAGACCACAAAATCATTGCTCGTCAGTTTTTGATTACGGGTATCTTTTGGGCAATTATTGGAGCAGGAATGTCTATCATTTTCCGTCTTCAGTTAGGTTTTCCACATGAAAGCATGGCATGGTTAAAGCCGCTTTTAGGTAAATGGATCCAAATCAATACAGATACTGGAATGGGAACATTAGCACCAGAGTTCTATTATGCTTTGGTGACGATGCACGGAACGATTATCGTTTTCTTCGTATTGACTGCAGGACTGAGTGGAACCTTTAGTAATCTACTCATTCCGTTGCAAGTTGGAGCCAGAGATATGGCATCGCCAATGTTGAACATGTTTTCATACTGGTTCTTCTTTTTGGCGAGTGTTGTGATGTTTTACTCATTATTCTTAAGTACTGGACCATTCTCTGGAGGATGGACAGCATATCCACCACTGAGTGCGTTGCCACAGGCATCGTCGGGTTCAGGAGCAGGTATGACGCTTTGGGTTTTGAGTTTAGTTTTCTTTGTAGTATCAGTTCTTTTGGGAGGTATCAACTACGTAACTACCGTATTGAACCTTAGAACAAAAGGAATGACATTGTGGAGAATGCCATTGACAATTTGGGCTTTCTTTGTAACTGCTATATTAGGAATTCTTTCTTTCCCAGTACTTTTCTCAGGTTTCTTGTTATTGACAATGGACAGAGAGATGGGAACAAGTTTCTTCTTGAGTGAAATTTATATTGGAGGTCAAGCATTAGAAAATGTAGGAGGTAGTCCAATTTTGTACCAGCACTTGTTCTGGTTCTTGGGTCACCCAGAGGTATATATTATCATCTTGCCTGCGATGGGGCTGGTGTCGGAAGTACTTTCGGTACATGCTCGAAAACCAATCTTTGGATACAAAGCGATGGTTTACTCGATTATGGCAATTGGATTCCTTTCGTTTATAGTATGGGCGCACCATATGTTTATGTCAGGTGTAAATCCATTTATTTCGAATTTCTTCGTAGTCTTTACTTTAATTATTGCGGTACCATCTGCTGTAAAAGTATTTAACTGGATTACGACTTTATATAGAGGTAATATTCGATTCAATGCAGCAATGTTATTTGCGGTTGGATTTATCAGTATGTTTATTTCTGGTGGATTGACAGGGATTTTCCTTGGAAACTCTGCGATTGATATTCAAATGCACGATACTTACTTCGTAGTTGCTCACTTCCATATTGTGATGGGGATTGCGGCATTCTTTGGAATGTTTGCTGGAGTATATCACTGGTTCCCAAAAATGTTTGGTCGCTTCATGAATGAAACGATTGGAAAAATACATTTCTGGGGGACGATTATCGGAGCATATGCGATTTTCTGGCCAATGCACTATACAGGTTTGGCTGGTCTTCCACGTAGATATTACAGTAGAGAAGGATTCGAAACTTTCCGTCACTTCGGCGATGTGAGTGAGTTCATTACAATAGCAGCAATTCTTACATTCTTTGTTCAATTGTTGTTTGTTGTTAATTTCTTCTACAGTATTTGGAAAGGAAGAAAACAAACGACTCGTAATCCATATGGCGCTACAACTTTAGAGTGGACAACGCCAATCATTGCTGGTCATGGTAACTGGCCTGGAAAAATTCCAACAGTACAGAGATGGGCATATGATTATGGAAAAGATGGAAGAGAGTTTGTCCCACAGATTGTTCCGCTGGAAGAAGGCGAGCACGATGGGGGTGAAGGTGATCATTAGGAATTAAAATGAAAATTAAAATGAGAAGTCAATCGTTTTGACGCGGGTGGTTTTCATTTTAATTTTCAATTTTCATTTTAATTAATAAAATAGAGTGGCGAACACGAAGGCAATAAGTTCTTTGAATCCGGTTAGCCGGATGATTGAAGATTTCAAACAGTTGACAAAATGGAGATTATCCATGACGGTGGTTTTTACCTCCATGATGGCTTTCATTTTGGCTTCTCCAGGAAAAGTAGATTGGATCGGATTAGCGGTTCTTACTTTGGGCGGGATGATGGTGACTGGCGCAGCAAACGCACTCAATCAGGTTCTTGAAAAAGAATATGATAGAATGATGAAGCGCACCCAAAACCGTCCTTTGGCAACTGGTAGAATGACCACCTCAACTGCAGTGATGATTGCAGGTTTTATGACTTTAGGAGGAATTTGTCTTTTGGCATTTTTCAATGTTTGGGCATCTTTCTTGGGGATGTTATCATTGGTGAGTTATGCCTTTGTTTACACGCCGATGAAAAGAGTTTCATCATTGGCAATTCCTGTTGGAGCATTACCTGGAGCATTACCAATCTTAATTGGGGCAGTGGCAGTTCAAGGTGAAATTACTGCGTTTGCTTTAGCGTTATTTACAATTCAATTCTTTTGGCAATTCCCGCATTTTTGGGCGATTGGTTTTTTAGGATTTGAAGATTATAAAAAAGCAGGTTTTAAATTCTTGCCAGGTGTGAATGGTGAACGTGATGAAAAAACTGGATTACATTCATTTATATATGCAATCCTTTTAGTTTTCGTTCCTTTCCTTTTTTGGTGGAATGGAGATGCAAGTATGATTTCTGTTTTAGCGATTGCGATCACGAGTATGATTTACGCTTTATATGGTTGGAATCTTTATAAAGAAAACACAGATGCAGCAGCGAAAAAGTTGATGTTTTTCTCTTTTGCCTATATGCCAATCGTTTTATTTGTTTTGACAATCGAAAAGTTTTTATTCTAAAAATATGGACTTGACCGTTTCAAATAATAGAAGAAATAAAATCCATCCGTGGATATTTGCGCTATTTGCAGCTTGCGCGAGCATATTGATGATGTTCGCGTCATTGACCAGTGCATATGTTGTGAGACATGCAGCAGGAAATTGGTTAGAGTTTGCAATGCCGACCATCTTCTTTGTAAGTGCAGGTGTGATGGTGGCAAGTAGTATTGCTTTACATTTTTCTTACATTTTTTTTAAAAAGGAAAATGAGAAAATGTACAAGTTACTTTTGATAATTGGAAGCATTTTAGGAGTACTATTTTTAGTAACTCAATATAAAGGATGGATGGACTTGAACGCTATGGGTGTTTTTTTGGATGGAAATCCATCGGGTTCATTTGTTTATGCGATTTCAGGATTACATGCAGCCCACGTATTGGGTGGAATTGCAACCCTGATAATGGCATTAGTACACGCTTTCGGATTGAAATTTAAGGTAACTGATAAGCGAAAAGTACGTTTTAAAATGACTTTGATTTATTGGCATTTTGTAGATATTCTTTGGATTTACCTTTTGTGTTTTATGATTTTTCAATAAGGTAAAAGTTAATTGTTGATAGTTATAAGTTGAACGAAACGCTTTTGAACTTTCAACCTTGAACATAGAACCTTCAATACGATATTTAAACAAACTTAATATAAAAAACATATGGCAACCGATACTTTAGACCATTCAGTTGATCATGACGGCCACCACAACGAAACAACCGATTGGAATGGTGGGAATGAACCGTGGAGAGCGAGTTATGGTAAATTAATGATGTGGTACTTCTTGGTTTCTGATGCGTTTACCTTTGCAGGTTTTCTGATTGCATACGGTACATTGAGAGTTATGTCTCCGTCTTGGCCTGTGGCAGATTTCGTTTTCAGTACAGCTCCTTTTAATAATTTAGGATTGGGACATGGCGTTCCATTGCCTTTGATTTTCGTAACATTCATGTCGTTCTTATTGATTTTGAGTTCGGTAACGATGGTACGAGCAGTACAGGAAGGGCATCGTGAAAACAAAGATGGAGTTGCCTATTGGATGCTTTTAACCATTATTGGTGGAGCTGGTTTTTTAGGATGTCAAGCATGGGAATGGTCAAATTTGATTTGGACGGAGAACATGACCGTAACAATCAACCCATTTGGTACACACACTGAAAAGGGGGTTTACTTGAATGCAGACGGTACTGAATCCACCGACGTTTTCAAACCAGGTCAAGGATACTTATTGCAT
Organism: uncultured Saprospiraceae bacterium; assembly: GCA_937930815.1. Taxonomy (GTDB): domain Bacteria; phylum Bacteroidota; class Bacteroidia; order Chitinophagales; family Saprospiraceae; genus JAGQWW01. The sequence continues at coordinate 24,675 of CALHBQ010000045.1, forward strand.
ATGGCAGGAGCTCATCATGGCGATGACCACCACGAAGGTCCACACTATGAATCTACTCCAGGAGATTATAAAGGATATGCAGTAAATGAAGGAGGATTTATCCTTAAAAAATACAAAGTAACAGAAGGTGAAAACGCTGGAAAGGTGATGTCAGAGGTACATGGCCCAAGAGCATTTGGAGGTTTATTCTTCTTTATCACTGGTTTCCATGGATTTCACGTTTTCTCTGGAGTTGTATTCTTAATCATCATCATGCTCAACGTGATGAGTGGTGTTTACGAAAAAAGAAAGAACGGATACGAAATGGTCGAAAAGATTGGTCTTTACTGGCACTTTGTCGATTTGGTTTGGGTATTCGTATTTTTGGTATTCTATTTATTGTAATAAAATTAAATTTCAATCCATGGAGTATTTCATGGAATCAAAATAATATAAGTTATGAGTAGTCATTCATATGAAGAGTCAATAAAGCTGGTTTATAAAGGGATGTGGTTCTTGGCAGCAGTTACGTTGATCGAGGTATTCTTTTCTCTTTTAGGAAAAGGACACATTGTAGCTGGTTGGGAAGATAACTACATCGTTGGTTATTCAACAGCTTTCATTATTGCTGTATTATCAATCTATAAAGCATACTTCATTATTTATGAATTTATGCACATGCGTTATGAAGCAAAGGGGATGGCAATGTCTGTTTTGTTGCCGACTGGTTTGTTGATTTGGGCCGTAATTGCTTTCTTCCAAGAAGGTAATAGCTGGAAAGAACGCAATGATAAAATTGATAATATGAACAATGGTAAATTCGAGCAAATGGCTCCTAAAAAAGAGAGCTTCAATGCAAAAGACACCAAAGTCATGGATAAGTTTTAATGACTTATTGAAATAATATTAAACAGGGGCAAGGAGTAATTCTTGCCCCTGTTTTGTTTTAATTAGGATGTTTACTTTCTGTAAGAATTTCATTTATTGCGTTTTTTATAGATGTGCTTGATTTCTTAATACACTTCAACAAATTCAAAAAAATGAACAAACTATTCACCTGCTTATTATTGGCATTAGCTTTTTTGACCAACGCTCAATCTGATAAAAAAATCAATATTGGAAACCTAGAAACCATTCAATCTAAAATTTTGGGAGAAGAGCGCGAAATTTGGGTGCATGTACCTGGAATCGGCGGCACTTCCATTTACGGAGAAACGAAATACCCAGTTGTTTATCTTTTAGACGGCGACTCCCATTTCTTCTCGACAGTTGGTACGATTCGTCAATTCAGCTCAATAAATGGTAATGCCGTTTGCCCTGAAATGATTGTGGTTGGCATTCCAAATACCAATCGAACAAGAGATTTAACGCCTACAAAAACAAAAGCTGAACCACCATATGCTTCTGCTGAAATGGCTGAAATTTCTGGTGGTGGAGATAAGTTTTTAGACTTTATTGAAAAAGAGTTAATGCCACATATTGAGGCGAATTATCCGACAGAACCTTATCGAATGTTTGTCGGTCATTCCTTCGGAGGATTGACGGTTATGAATACACTCCGCCATCGCCCTGAGTTGTTCAATTCCTATTTAGCGATTGACCCGAGTATGTGGTGGGACGGGAAAAAATTGATGAATCAATTTATCAATGCACCCAATAAAAAATATGAGAACAAATCGCTTTTTGTCAGTATCGCCAACACAATGGAGGGGGATATGAAAATCGATGAGGTAGCTACAGATACGACGCAGGCAACAAAGCACATTCGATCAATTTTTAAAACGGATGAATTTTTAAAAAAGCAATCAGAAAACGGTTTGCATTATAGTTCCAAATATTACGAAGATGAGGATCATGGATCTGTTCCGTTGAGAAGTTTGTGTGATGGGCTAAAATTTCTTTTCAATTTTTATGAATTACCAATCGACCGAACGGATTTTATGAAAGCTGATAAAAGTTTGGCCTTAAAAATTGAGAAGCATTACAAAAATTTAACCCATCGATTAGGCTATGAAATGAAGCCGCCCGAAAGTTTGATAAACGGCATCGGTTACAATTATTTAGGAATGGGAGAACATGATTTAGCGGATTATTTTTTCAAAATGAATATTACGAATTATCCAGAAAGTTCCAATGTTTATGATTCGTATGGAGACTATTTCATTGCACTTGGAAAAAAGGAAAAGGCAATTGAAAACCTTCAAAAAGCGTTAAGTTTAAAAGAAAACACATATTCACGAGCTAAATTGGAGGAGTTAATGAAAGAGTAAATTTTTGTTTAATGAAGCGAGGAAGCCATTATTTTTCTATTTTAATTTTTGCTCAAAAAAAATAAAAAAATTTAACTAAGAATTTGTGTTATCATTGATTAGAGATATAAACCTATATTCGCATAGCAGAACAAACGTTCTGTGAATAATATGACCAATACTCATCACCAAACATATCGCCCTTTTACAGCTTTGCTACTTGTAGCGGTGTTGTGTAATTCGCTGTTTGTCAATGAGTTACATCATTTTTTCGGTCATAATCATGATGATAAAATTAAATGTCAGGCACAAGGAAATGAAAAACATTTCCATCAAGACAATCTCTCTGTAGATCCTTGTTTTGTCTGTAATTTTAACTTCTCTCCGCTTGAAGAGTCAGATTTGAATGTCTTTCAAATTACCATTCTCAAAATAGAAGGACATCAGGCTTTTCATTTTAATCAGGTAGCTTTTTCGAAAGAAGCCTTGGTTACTTTTCTTCGTGGGCCACCATTGGTTTCCTGATTTAATATTTTAATAAGTAGGGGTATTTCTAATTTAGGAATACAAGTGTTTAAATAACATTCATTGAATGTCGGAGTCTCTTCGTCATTCAGACTATATTTTATTTAATCGGAAATTATTCTCGTTGAAAGTTAAATGAGTGGTAGATAGAACCTCCAACTTTCAACCTTAAACTTTTAAAAAACAATCATGAAATTATTCTCAAATTATTATATCGTTTTACTTTTTGGTCTATTCATTTTAGCATCTTGTAATAAAGAAACACCAGTTATTGAAGAACCTGTGGAATTAATCACCACACTCATTTATACCTTAACTCCAATGGATGGAGGAACATCAGTTGAATTCAGATTCACAGATATTGATGGAGACGGAGGTGATGCACCTGCGATTACAACTGAAAATTTAGTTGCCAATACGACCTACACAGGTTCTATCTCTTTGCTGAATGAATCGGAGTCACCAGCTGAGGACATTGGAGAAGAAGTAGCTGAGGAGGATGACGAACACCAAATGTTTTTTGCGGTTTCTGGAGCAGATTTAGCTGTTTCATACAATGATACAGATGGTGATGGAAATCCACTTGGG
>CALHBQ010000046.1 GCA_937930815.1 uncultured Saprospiraceae bacterium
CGTGGGACAGCTGACGATATGGGGATCAAGGCAATTACCCTCGAAGTTGGTAATCCGAACACTTTTCAAAAAGGAATGATCCGTGAAGGATTGACGGGAATCCATAATATTTTAGATTATCTTGAAATGATTCCGAGTGAAAGAGAAGAGCAGGACGAGGAAACAATTGTCTGTAAAAAATCTTATTGGATTTACACCGATCGTGGTGGTATTTTAACGGTATATCCAAAAGTGACGGAGCTGGTTAAAAAAGGGCAAGAAATAGCAACCATGCGTAATATTTTCGGCGATTTGATTCAAAATTATTACGCACCAGAAGATGGTGTTGTGATTGGGAAGAGTACAAGTCCGATTAATCAGACTGGAGGTCGCATTTTGCATTTGGGGATTTTGGAATAGTTAAATGCAAATTTAAATCATAATTGAAAAGGTTTGCTTCTATCAGAGCTTAATGGTATTTCATAAAACGGCTGGTGTATGATCAAAAAAGCCCGAATCATAAATGATTCAGGCTTTTTTATACTTAGAAGAATGAACTACTGATTAGTAGTTGATTCCCATGTGTCTCAATGTCTCAAGGTTCATGTTACCTTCAGGAAGACTGTTCGCTCTTTGGTATTGTAATAAAGCGTTTTGAGTTTGTACACCCAATACACCATCTACTGGTCCAGGATTGTATCCTTTTCCAACCAAGAAGTTCTGTACTTCACGTACTTTAGAACTTGAAGTTTTAGCAGCACAAAGGATTTCAGTCCATACACCGTAATCACCTTTGCTAACCAATCTTTTCTCAGTTGCAGTTTTGTAAACAGCAGGAATAACTTCTTCTCTTGTAGATTCAGGAGAAATTAAAACTTGCTTAGAAACTGTTTGATACTTAGCTTCAACAGGAACTTCAACAACTCTTGCTGGAGTCTTGATTACTCGCTTAGTGATTGTTTTGTACTTCGCAGGAATTGTTCTTTGAGATGTACCAGCACCAGAAGCTAAAACTTTGTAAGTTTCAGTTCTGTATTTAGCAGGAACCTCTTCGTAACATACGATGAAACAATCATCTGGATTTTGAGAAAAACAGTTTGGTCCTTTTCTCTTTTTAACCCATTCTCCTCTAGCTTCGCTAACCAATACTTGTCTCGTTTGAGTTGAGTACTTTGCAGCTTTAGTAGAAAGAAGAGTCTGCTCAGGCTTAACCATGATTCTGTCAGTTACTGTTTCATAAACAGCAGGAATGACTTTGTAATCAGTTCCACCTTCTTTAGTCATGATAGTCTCAGTCTGAGTCTCATATTGAGCAGGAACTTTAACTAATTTGGTAGATTGTTCTTTTACAAGAACTTGCTTTGATACAGTTTCGTAGATGTCTGCAGCTTTACACTTCGCATAACACTTTCCGAATTCGTTAGTTGGTGGTAAATCGCCAAAAGGAATACCGCCTGACTGAGCAATTACAGCTACAGCCAAAAATGATAAAAGGGTAAAAATACTTGCCTTCTTCATAGTCAATTATGAAATTTGATTAAAAAATAATACGCGTTTTAAAGACGTACTTTCCCTTCAGTGTCACATAGAAAAAATGTGAAATCGAAAGGGAGAACATTTAACTGGCTCGTCCCTTAGCCTAAAGGCCATTTTGTTTTGAAAAATGGACGACAAAAGTAGGTAACAACATCCTTATTACCAAAGAAAATCTGCCTTATAGCGGCTAAGAATGTTAATCTATTGTAAATAGACTACTTTCTACCTCTTTTCCCTTTGACCCACGCTTCCCACACGTTAAACATCCGCATTGTAAATTCAAGGTTATGAGTATCAAAAATTTCTTGAATTTCTGCTCGTGATCTTCGGTGCCAGGTTACTTTTTTTTCTTCCAAGTTGGCAAAACCTAAGGCAAGTGCAGCTACAACTGCCGAATTTCGTTTCAATGATTTCAAATCTACCTTGTCATAGGTATCAGAAGTAGCATGATAGGTTTGTCCATATACTTGTGGCAAATGGTTACCAACAAGGTTGCCAATACCTTGCAACATAAAATCAAAATTATCAGTCCCAACAATCGGAACGTTGAGTTGCGTAAAATCTCCAAAAGCAGCAACTGGTTTCAGAACTTCATCAACAGCCGCCACCAACTTTTCTTCTCCGTTTGTAAAAAAGCCGCTGAGAGCGCCACTGCCAATATCAATCGAAAGCGCCATGATATGTTTATCCAATTCTTTTTCATGATCTTGGGTGTATGCCCATGAGCCAAAGTAGCCTTGTTCTTCTCCATTCCACAACGCAAATCGAATCGTTCGTTTTGGTTGGATGCCATGCTTCTTCATTTGGCGAGCGATGTCGATCATCATGTTGACATTGCAGCCATTGTCGTTGGCACCCGTGCCCAATGCCCAAGAGTCAATGTGTGATCCAATGACTATAATCTCTTCTGGTTTTTCAGAACCTTTGATTTCTGCGATGACATTGTGGCTCGTGAATTTACCGCCGACTTCTGCGTCAATATTTACTTCGAAATTTAACTTAGCATCGTTTTTTGATAAACGTATACATCGCTTAGCATCTTCGCGAGACATTACAAATTGGGGAATATGTCCGTCTGATGTTTTGGAAGTGATGAATCGATAAAGCAGTCCCGCTGGCCGAGATGACATAAAGATTATGCCTTTTGCTCCGTGTTTTTCTGCTGCCATTTCAACTTTGGTGGCATCTGCATATTCTTTGAAAAGTCCATTGATGTCGAGACATAAATCACTTTCGACAATGACGAAATTACCTTTTATTTCTGAAGCTAATTTTTCGAATGATTCAGGTTTCCCATTTTCAATATAAATTATTTTTCCGGAATAGGTTCCTGGCTTCGATTGGTACTTAGCTACTAATCTTGGTGAGAAGTTGAGTTGTTCTTTTTCTGCATTGATTCCAGTGACGACTGCCGTGGTCGCTTTTTCTAACCAAAGAACTGGCATTTCAAATGCCTCTTTTTTGGCGGAAACGCCTGCCTCTTGAAATTTTTGCATGGCCCATTCGACCGCTTTTTCATTGGCTTTTGAACCAGTGACCCGTCCACCTATTTCATCGCAAAGTTCTTGAAGGTCTTCTTCGATGGGTGTATCAGCGAGCATGGCTCCGATGAGTTTTTGCACATCGGACTGACTATGAATAGTTGTGAAAAGAAAAATGGAAAGGAAGGAGAGGAGTATCTTTTTCATGATTAATTATTTTGCTTTCGCAAAATAATCATTTCGTAGGAGAGGATACTTTAAAGTTAGTCGATAATTTTAAATTATCGACTAACTCTTGCATTTTATAAGCTGTAATTAGCACCTAACTTGAAAAACCGATTATCTAAATGCCAATTATTTTGCTGGAGAAGGTTGCCGTGGTGATAGCTTAAATTCAAACCTATTTTTTGATTGAGGTTATATTCATAACCAATAGTGAGACCTATGTCAAACCTTGGTACGGCGGGGGCGGAATTATTGTTATAGGACAAATTAGGATCATTGTCCTGTGACGCCCAACGTAAGTCAGCTGCGCTGTTTTGTTGATCTGCATTCAACAAGTAAGAAGTCTTTGTTCCAGCCCAAATTCCATGTGATTTTAGTTGAAAATGTGCTTCAACTGGTATCGATACAAAATGATAATTGTCTGAAATCCGAAATTCAAAATTTTGTGTTCTGTTATTATAGGTAGAGGCATCCAGTTCAAAGGAGGATATCCCAGATGGTGCTAAAGTGTCATTTCCAAGGCCAACTCCCAAAACATCATCAAGGGTATTAGTTACATTTTTAGTACCATCAATATTGACAAATACTTTATTAAGATTAACAATGCGATAGTTCAATCCAGTTTTTAAAGACCATTTTTTTGATAATGGAAACTGAACTTCTAAACCTGTGGATGCTCCATGAATACGCGGTTGTGTCGCGCTTAAAGCTCCAATATTCATAGCCCATTGTGCCTTTGCTTTTCTCTCCTTTAAAGGTTCGATGGTTTTTAAATTCGCAGATTCCATTACTGGTTTTTCAGAAGAATCATAAACTAAATCTGTGTATCGCAATGGAAGTTTTTCTAAATCCTTTTGTATCTGAGCTTTTTTAACTGTAGGTAGAACGGAAGGCGAAGGACAAGTTATCGACAAATTCTGCGACTTGAAATGCTCGTATTGATTGATGATTTTCTGATCAATGCTATTCGGCGAAGTTTGATTTTGGATAGGTTCGATAACCTCTGTTGAAATAGCTGTTGGGTTTATAATTTCGATATTTAAAATTCCCTTTTTTTGCTCATGAACCAATTCATTTGGAACTTCCGCTTTTTGAGAAGCAATTGCTTTATTTGAAACTTCTTTTTCTGCCGAAATTTCGAATTTCTCTTCTTTGTTAATTTTCGTACCTGAATCAGTTACCTCTATAAGTTTATCAGAAGCAATTGATTGGTCGTCTTGGTGATTTTGATCATGATTCATGAAAAGCATCGCTGCAGCCAATACAAAAATAGCAGCCACTCCGCTCAACCAAAACCAAGGAACAATTCTCCTTTTAGATTTCTGAACAGGGAGCTCTTGATCCAGTATTTGCTGCATCTGCTTCCACCCCTGATTTTCTATTTTTTTATTTTCGTTATTCTGCATTTTTTCTTAATGTCTGTTTTGCAATAAGTTCTCTCAATCGTTTTCGGGCTTCGGAAAGGTGCCATTTAGAAGTGCCTGTACTGATACCCAATTGGTCGCCAATTTCTGCATGTGTAAACCCTTCTAATGCAAATAGTTTAAAAACATTGGCAGATGCATTGGGCAATAATTCAATCATTTTTAAAATGTCCTCTTCGTAAAAACTATGAAGTTGGGTTGCGGCTTCTGGTTTATCATAATCTTCCAAAGTCATAAACTGTATTTTGTTTTTTTGACTTCTGAAGTGATTCGCCACAGCATGGAACATGATTTTTCGTACCCAACCTTCTAAAGAACCTTTAAATCCAAATTGTTCTATCTTTTTAAAAACGCGCAAAAAACCACTGTTGACAATATGTAGAGCCTCTTCTTTATCGGAAGTGTACCGACAAACAAAGGGATACATCGTCGCAAAGAATTTTCGATAAAATTCTTCTTGACAGCGGCGGTCATTATTGACACAGCCTTCAACCAGCTTTTTCTCTTTTTCATCAAAAGTGGACATGCAGGTGGTTTTTTACCAAAGTTAACACCTTTTATATTACCAGACAGGAAGATTATGGAAAGGGGTTGGGTGATATTATTAATTTTACGAAAATTTATAAAAATGAGGATACTCACCATTAGTGATTACAGCGGCTTCAATCGCATAAAACCTGAACCCGAAGTCTTTATCGGTTTAGCAAAAAAAGGGTTCGAAGTGCATGTGATGACCCTTGAAAAGGCGCATTTTTATAAAAAAAGATTTGAAGCAGTGGGAGTCAAAGTGATAGATTTTCATCCTGAAAAGAAATTTGATAAAGAGGAAATCAAGAAAATTAGAACTTATCTTATCGAATATAAAATTGATATTCTCCACCTTTTTAATAATACTTCCATCATAAATGGATTGAGGGCGGCTAAAGGACTACCCGTAAAAGTGATTCTTTACAGAGGTATGACTGGAAATATTCATTGGTATGATCCGACTGCTTATCTTAAGTTTCTTCATTCGAGAGTGGATAAGATTTGGTGTAACTCAGAAGGGGTTGAGGAGCTATTTCATCAACAATTATTCTTTGATAAAAAGAAAACGATAATTATTAATAAAGGTCAT
>CALHBQ010000047.1 GCA_937930815.1 uncultured Saprospiraceae bacterium
GGAAAGTCCAAATTTGAAATTTCCAAAACCATAATATTCTGCTTTTGCCGTGAAATTTGGAGCGCTTGCAAATGCTTCCGCGCCTTTCTGACGGCCACTTCTGAATCCATTTTTTCCACTCAATAATGCGGAACCGTTGTATCCAGCTAAGCCGTTAACCAAATACGCTTGGTAACGCAAAGACAAATCAGGAATCCTTCCAGAAAGCCCAATTCCTATTTCACGCCAAGTGGTTGGTACAATGTATTTGTCGAGGTTTGGTCGCTCAACTCCATTGAACGTCGTCGGCTCATGATACTCATTGATGATGCCCATCGGAATCAAAATCAAACCTGCATTTAGGTTGATATTTTTTGCCAATTTATGACTTATGAATGCCTGCTCAACATAAACTTCCTTTACATGTTCAAATTCGATTTCGGTAATGAACTGCGTTTTTTTGCTGAATTTATAGCCAAAAAGCATCACCAAACGATGCACATCCAATTTGCCATTATTGATGGTCGTACTACTGATTGGTTGATTGTAATCTATCTCTGCATAACCGCCGATTGTCAGTCGATTCGATTTTGCCATCATCGTTTGAGCCGAATTCATCAAACTGTCTTGGTTTTGAGCCAAAAGGCCAAAACTTGTAAGTAAAATTGCGGTTAGCGTTATTAAAATACGAGCCATTTTGATTCTTATGTTTAATAAGATTAAATCTAAATAGGGTGAAATCTGCCGCAAAGATACGTTCCTCTTATAGTTGAAAAGAATACCGACCTTTAATTTATTATAGAAAAAAGTAGGTATGGCAGTACCTAACGTTAGTTACTGCGAGCCACAGATTATGACTGAATTCCCTGATTCCTATTGGAAAGTTGAATTGTACCTTTGAGGAATGGTTTCAAGTCTTTTAATATTCACATATTTGGGAACTTTAATGCTTTCGCCCCTTCAGGGCTAATTGGAATGTTAATCATTTCATCGGGCGATGCCCGATGCTTTTTGCTTAAGCCCTTTCAGGGCAAAATTAGCCTGAAAGGCTATTATCAATTAGCATCGGGCATCGCCCGATGTCCGAATCAAAAGCGTTTTTCAGCCCTGAAAGGGCGAAAGCAATTTAAATCGGTTTGCCCAAGGTTGTCATTCCTTAAGACTCAAATTCAATCCATGTAACTCAACTTTCAAACGCTCAATATCATTTATGAAAAAATTCCTTTACCTCCTTTTTCTGACCTTCTCAATTTCTTATTGCCAGTCACCTGAGCCGAGACCTGCTTCTGTTTTGGCTCCAATCAATAGTTCTAAAACTGATAAAATTGGTGGTTTGAATTTCGTCGCTCCGCCCGATGAATTTTCAGGCAATCCGATGACCGATGTCAAAGCGGTGAATGCGGATTGGATAGCGGTGATTCCGTACGGTTACACGCGTTCGAACGAACCAAGTGTTCGATACAATATTGATTGGCAGTGGTGGGGCGAGCGAGTGGTCGGTGCGAAAACAACCATCGAACTCGCACACAAAGAGGGAGTAAAAGTCATGCTAAAACCGCAGGTTTACATCCCCGGAAGTTGGCCGGGTGGATTAGATTTCGAATCAGATGCAGATTGGAAAAAATGGGAAACCGATTATCGAAAATTCATTTTAGAATTTGCAAAAATAGGAGCCGAACAGCAAGTCGAAATGTTTTGTATCGGAACTGAATTTAAGCACAGCGCCATTAAACACCCTGATTTTTGGCGCGGCATCATTAAAGAAATCAGAGCCATTTATGATGGCAAATTAATCTATGCCGCCAATTGGGATTGCTATCAAGAAATCCCTTTTTGGGACGAACTCGACTATATCGGTATTGATGCCTATTTCCCTTTGGTCGATGCGGAAACGCCTTCTCATGAAGCCTTAATCAAAGCATGGCAACCGATTACGGAGTCGATGTCGGCTTTCGCCAAAAAGGCGCAAAAGCAAGTCATTTTTGCGGAGTTTGGATATCTGAGCGTTGATGGTTGTGCTTATCAAAATTGGGAATTAGAAAAAATAATCAAAAACTGTAAAGTCAATCAGCAAGCCCAAGCCTATGCCATCCATGCCCTTTTAGAAAATTTTTCAAAAGAAGATTTTTGGGCAGGTGGTTTTATTTGGAAATGGTTTCCTGAAGGTCAGGGGCATGAGGGGTATCCGGCAAAAGATTATACGCCACAAGGGAAGTTGGGGGAGGAGGTTTTGAAAGAGTGGTATGGGGGATTTTAAAGTAGGAAAGAAAAGAAACCGAAGTGATTATCATTTCTTAAGACTCAGTATTTTTATAGGAATTCCATTATGTCGATTGCAAAAAACTGAACAATTGATTTCAAAATCATCAGACAATGGAAAACTTAATATTTCATATTCGATAAGTATCTCGTCTCCAAATTTAAGATTCTTAGAATCTATATAATCGTCTAAATTCACTCCATAAGTTAAAGAGTCTTGAAAATTTCCTGAAGGATCATCAATTGTCTTTTCATTCAAGATCATTAAGTTTCCGCAACAGAGTTCGTCAATATATCGAAAACTTAATTCAGGGTTAGTTTCTGACGATGTTTGGCATCCAATCAAAAAGGCGATTATTAGTAAAAGGAGAAATATTCTTTTCATGATTTTGTTAAAATTGATGTGTATTGAGATAAGACCGTTAATTTCTAAAAATGGTTGGGTGATTATTGGAATGGTTTCCTGAAGGTCAGGGGCATGAAGGGTATCCTGCAAAAGATTATACGCCACAAGGGAAGTTGGGGGAGGAGGTTTTGAAAGAGTGGTATGGGGGAAGTAAATTGTTTTTGTTTTATTTGTGGGACATTCCTTCTAACACGAAGTTCTAAGAAAAATGAAATATGTTGAAACAAACAATATTGGAATTATTGCTCTCATAAAGAGAAATAATGAATTTGAGTATAACGCAATTGATTCGTCGTATTGTGTGCTAAAAGATTATGAAAAGGAAATTAATAGTAATGAATTCTTTAAATTGATAGAAGATTCAAAACTTGTATTCGAACATATAGTCGAAGACTTTAAACAAATATCTGAAACTGAAGGTAAGGAAGAAATAGAAAAGTATTTGCTCTTGGAAAGGCCAAACCTTTATATTGATTTTGATTCGAAATATTTGGTTAATTACTATCCAGATAGATCATTTGAAGAGATGGTTCCAAGTTCATGGAATAGCAAAAACGTTAAAGATTTTTGGGAATTTCAAACTTTAATACCCGTAGATTTACAATATTGGACGCAATGCCAAATCCTTTTAGAATACCTAACCGGATTCTCAACAGCGTTAGAAATAAATGAGGAATTAAAACTTATTGATCGAGTACTAGAACTCAATAATCTGAAGACTTATGATGAAAGGTGGAATTATATTGAAAATCAATTTGGTGGTAACATTATGACTAATAAAAATTTTGGGTGGTTATCGTTGCAGAACTATGTGCCGAATCTTGTGATTAATAGAGAATCAAAAAAATTATATTTAGCCTATCTACTAGATCGAGAATTTCAACCAAAATATGAAGTAGGAATAGAACGAATAAAGAAACTTCTACAATCAGCAAAAATAAAGCTAAAATGAATTGAAATACGCTGAAATCTCGATTTTTAAAATTAGTAAGCGGTTTGCAAAGTAACCCGTATAAACAAATACTCAACCACACCACCATCCATTGAAAGAACTAATAAAAAAAATAAAAACCACCCAAAGCCTAAGCCCAGAAGCAGAAGCATACCTTTTTTCTATATCAAAGAAAAAGACCTATGCTAAAGGAGAAATCTTAATCAGAGAAGGGCAAAATGTCAACAAAATATTTTTTGTAACAGACGGTTGTTTGAGATCCTATTGCATCGACAAAAACGGTAAAGAGCATACCTTGCAATTTGCGATTAATGGTTGGTGGATAAGTGATTATATCGCCAATTACAATAATGACCCAGCAACCCTAACGATTGAATGTCTCAAAGAATCGACCGTCATTGAATTTAATGCTGAAAAACTAAACCAAATCCTTATTCCATTTCCTGAGTATGAACCCTTTAAAAGAAATACTTTGGAGCGGCATATCGTCAGTTTACACAAAAGAATTTTGAATCAATTAATCATGACTGCTGCGGAGCGATATGGTTTATTTTTGGAACAATATCCAGATATAGAGCAGTACACGCGGAATTATCATATTGCCTCTTATTTAGGTATTACGACGGAAAGTTTAAGTAGAATTCGAAAGGAGATGGCGATGGAGTAGATTTTCCACGCATCGCAAAATCCGTACCCTGAGCGACCCCATACGCGTACCCTGAGCGACCTCATACGCGTACCCTGAGCGAAGCCGAAGGGTACACAAGCGGAGAACCGATCTTCGCCCTTGTTGACTTCGGCACTTCGACTTCGCTCAGTACGGCGCTTCGCTCAGCCAACGCATTCCTCTCTGCTCTAATTTTCTTACCATAGATCAATTTTTAGGAACTCCTTCAACGCTACCTTTGCGCTATTCTTCACAAAAATTGTACAATGAGTTTTTTAGATAAACTAAATGAACGCTACGCTACCAAAGCGATGAACGGCGAAACAGTTCCAGATGAAAAAGTAAATAACATTTTAGAAGCGATAAGATTGGCTCCTACTTCAAGTGGATTACAACCGTTTGAGGTATTTGTTATTACGAACAAAGAAATGAAAGCACAGATAAGAGAAATCGCTTGGAAACAATCGCAGGTAACCGATTGCTCTCACCTTTTGGTTTTTGCTGCTTGGGACAATTATACCGCAGATCGAATCAATCACATGTTCGATCTAACAAATGAAATTCGTGGTTTCAAAAATGAAGGTTGGGAAAACTACCGTCAAATGTTATTAGCGAATTACCCAAACCGAGATGCAGAAATGAATTTTGAACAT
>CALHBQ010000048.1 GCA_937930815.1 uncultured Saprospiraceae bacterium
GATTTGGCACATGCGCGTACTTTCTACCCAAATAGATCGGTAAGAGTTTATCTGAACTACCTCGCCCAAAAGATTTTTACAAGCATCTATCGCGGCAAGAAAACAGAGCGAAATCGCTTAGTGAAATTCTGGTCAGATGAATTACCTCAATTAGTTTATGAGTCCAAAAATGAGTTTAGAACTGCATTGGCAATTTTCGGATTGGCGATGTTGATTGGGGCGGTTTCAAGTTATTTTGATCCGGAATTTCCTCGGCACATTATGGGAGATAGTTATATCGATATGACACTTGAGAATATTCAATCAGGTGATCCGATGGCGGTTTACAAATCGAAAGGTGAATTTGGAATGTCCATCGGAATTGCAGCGAATAACCTGTGGGTCGCTTTTCTCACCTTCGTAATGGGTGCCATTTATGCCATCGGAACAGTTTGGATTTTGATTAAAAACGGAATTATGGTTGGTGCGTTCCAATATTTTTTCGTGGAGCAGGGCGTCTTTTGGGAATCCTTTTTGACCATTTGGACACATGGTACTTTAGAAATCTCAGCTATCGTAATTGCTGGAGCAGCAGGTTTGACGATGGGACGAGGCTTGGTTTTTCCCGGTACTTTTTCGAGGTTGAAATCATTCCAATTATCTGCTCGTCGAGGATTGAAGATTATGTTGGGAATCACTCCTATTATACTACTCGCAGGTTTTATTGAAGGGTATTTGACACGTTATACGGAGACGCCAGACTCCGTTCGCTTAGGATTTATATTGATTTGTTTGGCTTTTGTTTTAGTCTATTTTATTTGGTATCCGTGGCACAAAGGTCGTCGTGGATTTGCGAGTGATACGAGTAAAACCATCGTTACCCCCGAGCGACAAAGAGCTATTAATTTTGTAGAAATGAAATCAGTTGGGCAGTTGTTTTCAGAGGTGTTCATCTTTTTAAAAAAATACTTTAAATCAATTTTACTCTCAGCAACGGGTGCGTCTGTGCTATGGTGTGCATCGATTTTTTTGCTGAGTGAAGAAGCGCCAAGATATACCCTAACTGCATTTGGGGGCGGTTCGATTTGGAGTATGTTTTCTGACTATTTTTATAATGAAAATTTCAAATGGCTACCAATTCTAAATGGATTGACTTATGCCATTGTTGCAGTGGTTACTTGTTTAAAATTAGCCAAAGAAGCCAAAGTCGAACGTAAATTCCATTGGAGTATTAGTTATTCGAAAATGATCGTTTGTGCTACAGGTTTAGCAGCGATTTTAGCGGCTCCAGCTTGGCTATCTTTTCTCTTGATTATTACGGTTTTCCCTATGATTTTAGTTTGGATGTATATCATGATTGGCGAGAATCGTTCGCTTTTCAATAGTATTACACGTACCCTCAATTTGGTTGGAAGTGGCTTCTGGCAAATGATGGGGCTCTTTTGTATTTTGTTAATGACTGGTTCTATGTTTGTTTTGCTTTTGGACACGATGGTCATGCGCGTTATACTTGAGGCCATCGGAATCAACGTGAGTTTTACAGATGAAGGTCTATCAGATTTTTATACTATTCTTTCTTCGTTTTTTGCTATTCTTTTCTTTAAGTTGATTTTTGCAATGTTGGTAATTGGATCAGGTTTGCTATTCTACACTTTGCGAGAAATAAAAGATGCCAGCCTTTTAAAAGAAAAAATAAACGAGATAGGTTCTCAAAAGAAAATACGTGGATTGGAGTGGGAAGGGTAAATATTCAAATGATAAAATAGAATTCAACTGCTATTATTTGCGAAGTTTTCAAGCACGGTAACTTATTTAATCATTCTATCATTTGCTCATTTTTTTAGCCAATCACCTCCATCAACGTCCGAAACGCCACATACTTTCCATCATATCGTTGCGTGTGTTCCTTTTGCAATTCTACTGCATGTTCGTTTTGGTATTTCATAAAAGTATTCATGTCCTTACAAAAGTATTGAATGGCGTAGGTTGTTCCGTCGGGTTCATCCTCAATGATTCGACAGATTTTATTTTCGACAAAAAGACCAGTATTCATAACATCAGGAATATGGACGGTTTTCATCCAATTCAACCAGTCGTCTTTGACTTCATTTAAAATTTTTACGGTAACGTTGTAAAGAATCATAATTAACTCATTCTGTGTGTGTTATCAAATTTTGTCCAAAAAAGAATCAAAAGTAGCCCAGACAATGCGCCACCTAAGTGAGCAAAATTGGCTATTCCAGAAGAAGAACCTGAAAGTCCAGAGTATAAATCAAAAGCGATTAATCCCATCATCATATACTTCGCTTTGACTGGAATAGGTGGAAATAAGAGCATTAATTTCACATTGGGAAAATAGTATGCAAAAGCCGCAAAAACACCCATAATCGCTCCTGATGCACCCACCACAGCTACTGGATTAATAACGCCAAGATAAATCATTGCCCAGTGCGCCAAGTTGGCTGCAATCCCACAAACTAAATAGAAAATTAAAAAATACTTGGAACCCATCACCTGCTCTACCATTGGCCCCAAAAAGAACAATGACATCATATTGAAAAGGATATGGGTCATGCCATGATTGCTGTGCATAAACATACTTGTGATGAGTTGGAACGGTTTAAATCCTTCTGAAGTGAAATATTGAAGCGGCAGCAAATCATAAATGTTTGGCGTGATAAACACCGCAAACACATAGAAGATC
>CALHBQ010000049.1 GCA_937930815.1 uncultured Saprospiraceae bacterium
ACAGATAATAATACGCGCAGAGTGAGTTTGATACTGTTTCGGCAGTTTCAAACTCCTCATTTTTGAAAATTACAAAAAGTAAAAAGAGAAGCCCTTACACTTTTTAGTATGGTATAAAGACTTCTTCTTTTTTGGATAATCGAATCAATTCCTGATCAGGCTCCCTTAGAGCGAATAAAGATTTTGGAATTGTGCAGATTTTTGGGCGGCTGTCTTCGGACGGCCGCTTTTTTTATTGGGTTTAACTAAATCACTTATTCATTTATTGGTTTTCAAAAAATTGTTAGATTTTAGTTACTTTTAAACTTCAAACAACTTTAAAGGAAAATAACATACACACCTAAAAAATATCGCCTTCTTTCCTTTTCTTCCTATGCCGTATGGTTTTGGGCTCTCCTGTTTATATCTCAAAGTCATTTTCTTTTAGGACAAAAACCTACCTACATCCATTACACTGTAGAAGATGGCTTGCCAAGTAATGGATTGTACTGTGTGATTCAAGACGTCAAAGGGTACATCTGGATCAGCAGTGAAAAAGGTATCTCAAAATTTGATGGCAATAAATTCAAAAATTTCACAGTCGCAGATGGTTTGCCTACCAATGATATTTGGAGAATGACAGAAGACCTGCAAGGTCGCATTTGGCTACATTGCTTTGGTAATCGGCTGAGTTATATCGAAAATGATTCTGTGGTTCATATTGAACACGATCCTAATGAGCCACTCTATATCCGTCATATCAATATAGATACGGCAGGAGTATGGTTTAATAGTTCGAAGTTACACGAAGTTAAAGGGGAAACTTTGGTAGAATTGAACGATTTGGTATATCAACAAGTAGAAAGAGAAAATGAACAATTACTCTATGGAAGAGTGGCTGGAATAAAGTGGTTCAGTAAATCGAAAGGTATCATTTCATATTTCAACCGACGAAAGCTGGAATTTTACAAGATTTATGAGGTGGATAAAGACGGCAAAGAGACTTCCTTGCATCCCAAATTGGATAAAGTATTGAAAGAACAAATATCTCCTTTATATGAGGTGTTTGAAACTAAAAACGCCCTAATTTTTCAGGTATCTGATAAAATGATAGTATGGCTGAAAAATGAAGAGGAGGTTAAAATAATTGACCCCAAAACATTTTTTCCTGGTTATGATGGTTCAGAAATCGCTTTACAGTTTTATGGAGAAAAAATGATGATTCGGGTTCCGAAAGGCTTTTTAGAATATGATGAAAATTTCAATTTGAAAGATGTTTTTTATCCCAAAAAATTAAATGAAAAATCTAAACTTGGGGCATTTTGTAAAGATAAAGAAGGGAATATTTGGATTCCAACTCGCTCAAAAGGTTTATATTTTTTGCCTGCAAAGTCGAGAAACGCACTCACCTTTAATCCGCCAAGAAGTGAGGCCAAAGTAACAAGTATTGCTGCTTCAGGAGATGTGATTGCTTGGGGAACACAAAAAACAAAGGCCTACTTTTTAGAAAATGATACGATCAAAAAATTAGAAAACTTATCAGATACCGAAGTAGCGCTGCAAATAATGGCAACAGATAATAAAGGGTGCTTTTTGATGAGTGCTGCTCCAAATTTATATTTTGTAAATAAAAATAACCTCTCAAACCCCAAAGAACTCCTTTCAAGTTATGAGGTAGTAATTGAGCCTGGAAATTATCCGATGCATGGATTTTTAGATTATCAAAGAGAAATAATTAAAGATAGAAAAGGAGGGTTTTTAATGGCAAATAATTACAGTTGTCTTAGAGTGAAAATTTCTAACGATACGATTTTTGTAAATGTTTTGGATTTGTATACCGCAAGAGCGCATACATTAGCGTTAGATAAAAAAGATAAAGTATGGCTGGGAGGGCCTAAAGGTTTATGGTGGGTAAAAAATGAAGAGAAAAATCTGCTTTTTGAAAAAAATGAAATGTTTAAGTTTCAGGTTTATGATTTGAAAGTAGACTCAAGAAACCGTATTTGGGTAGCTGCTGAAGGAGTAGGCGCGTATATTGTTGAAAATGAAAAGCCTAAGGCAATAAAAGCTTTGAAAAATGATTTTGTTGCAGACCTTTTTATTGAAGGGGATTCGATTTGTTGGGCAGCTACGGTAAGAGGTTTGAAGAAATTAAGAATTACATCTGAACCAAGCGAAAGTTATCTTTTAAAAACCTATACTAGACAATCAGGTTTGGCATCCTTGGAAGTAAATAAAATTTGGGTGACAGACCAATACATTTATGCTGGCACTAACGAAGGGCTTACACGGATCGAAAAAGAACCAAACCTTTTGGAGAAATCAAACCCTCCTGTTTATCTGACCGACCTAATGGTCAAGGGTGTGTCAATGGATTTCTCGCAGTCTATAACATTAAAATATTTTCAAAATGAACTTGAAGTTGAGTTTGTATCATTGGATTATGGGAGTGTAGGAGATATTACTTATAGTTATCGACTTGTGGGAGCAGATGACCATTGGCAGACCACTCAAATTCCAAAAGTACGCTATGCTGGTTTGCCACCTAATCAGTACAAATTTCAATTGAAAGTTAAAGATTCTGAAGGTAACACAACAGAGGCATCTCAATTTTTTGAGGTTGTAATTTTACCTCCTTGGTGGCAAACAGGTTGGTTCCGTTTCTTGTTTATTATCCTTTTAGTTAGTGCCATTTATTGGTTATATAAATATCGTATCAAACAGGTTGAAGAAGAAGAAGCTACCAAGTCAGTTGTGCAGAAGAAATTTGCTGAATTGGAATTACAGGCACTACGTTCACAGATGAATCCGCATTTTGTTTTTAATTCGCTGGGAGCGATTCAATATTATATTCGAGAAAATATGCAACGCGACGCCAATGACTATTTGTCAAAGTTCGCGAGCCTCATGCGGCTATTTTTAGATTCATCACGCGAGAAATATATTTCAATTGAAGATGAATTGAAACTCATTGGGCTTTATGTAGAATTAGAGCAAATGCGTTTTGAAGATCGGTTTGAGGTGAACTTCGAAATAGATAAGGATTTGCAGATGGATTCTATCTATTTGCCGTCTATGCTTTTACAACCTTTTGTGGAAAATGCTATCAACCACGGTCTATTTAATAAAGAAGAGAAAGGAAACCTCTGTTTGAAGGTTTATTCAAGTGATGATGTTGACAAAATAGTGGTTGTGATTGAGGATGACGGAGTAGGTAGAAAAATGGCCAATGAGATAAAAGCAAAGTCCATAAAAAATTACAAATCTCGCAGCACACAAATTGTAGATGAACGATTGGCAGTCTTAGAAAAAGTAGAGGATTTTAAAATAAAAATAAAAATAGAGGATGTATTTCCTGAAAAAATAGAAACCGGTACACGTGTAACTATTGAGTTACCCCTTATTGACTAAAAAAACACCATGATTAAAACCGTATTAATTGACGATGAGCCAAAGGCTCTGAGTGTCCTTCAAATTACATTGAATGAATTGTTTCCTGAGATTGAAATTGCAACCATTGCTCACTCAGCAGATGATGCATTCGAAAAGATAATCGATATCAAACCAGATCTGATTTTTTTGGACATTGCGATGCCCAAAGAAAGTGGCTTTGACTTGTTACGTCGTTTACCCAATCTGAATTTTGAAATCATTTTCGTTACCGGTTTCGATGAATATGCTTTGGAAGCTTTGAAGTTTTGTGCTATAGGATATGTGATGAAACCTATTGAAGATCGCGAATTAGTTATTGCAGTACGCAATGCGATGAAACGCATTTTAGAAAAAAAAGAAAATGAACGTAATCAGCAATTACTACAAAATATCATGAACCCCGGCAGTCTTCAAAATAGAATCGGAATACCCACCGAATCAGGGATTGATTTTGTTTCAACTGAGCAGATTGTCCATTGTGAAGGTTTGGATGGCTGTACCAAGGTCGTCTTGAACGAAAGAAAGAATATGATCAGTAGCTACAACCTCGGTGAATTTCGAAAACTATTAGAACCCTACGGATTTTACGCTTCTCACAAATCTCATCTTGTCAATACGCTTCATATTCAAAGCTATGATCGAGAAGGAATCCTTAAAATGAAAAATGGGGATACAATTCCTGTTAGTCGACGCAAGCGATCTGAATTTTTAGAAAGGATAAAGCGACTTTGATTTGTTTACCGCTTATTCTATTAGATTAACCGTTCCATCGACGACACCTAAATTCATTGTTGGTATTTTCTACCTTTAATTTATGGAAAACCACGACGAAATACCTTTTAATGTACTGAGGGAAGTACTGAAGGTTCGTCATTTCTTATTCGTGAAAAAAAGAAACTTAAATAGAGGTTCTGAAATTATTTTCTACGATGCGAGTTCTGAGGAGGAGATTTTGAGAGGACAATGTCGCCTGAATTTTTTTTCAGTTTTAGAAAAGAAAGAACGTTTTTCAAAGATGGATTTTTTTACAAAAAAAGGAATTCAAGCCTTCTCTTTTAAAAGAAATTTATTTAGTCAAAATTTGAATTTGATTTTATTAAAAAAAAATAAAATAGCAGTTATAACCCCAAAAAACCTTTTTTCTTCGAACAACAACCAAGTTTGTCATTTCGAAAAAAGAGGTGAAAATCTCGAATTTTATAATGACCAAAAACAAACAATAGGAATGAGGAGGAGAAAAATCCCTAAAAAAAAATTCAAGCCATCTGGAGGTTTTTTTCCTCAAAGAGATTACGATGGCGAAGTTGTTTTTTATGATGATGCATTATTGCCGGAAATTAAAATAGGCTTGCTCGGTGCCGTTTTCCTCTAATAGGCTCACTCGAATTAAACTAGCAAATTATTTGGCAAAAGCCATTCGCTAATCATTGTTTTCCCAAATAAATAATTGGTAATGGAACGGCTGTTTTCAGCTCAGATTCATTGTGCACTTGCATAATGAGCAGGGGATGCTTTTTTCAAAAAGAAAATTTTAATCATTAACTAAATAATACAAAACATCATGAACCCTATTAAATCACAGGTATTGATTTACTCAATCATACCCATACTTTCCTTATTCCTAATTGGGAGTTCATCACTTTTAAGTGAAGAAGAATTTCCGTTTAATTTCACCTCTACGGTTTCGAATTGTAACGAGGTAACTTTCAATGTTACTGGAGGTGTTCCCATTGCTCAAAGTTGGGATTTTGGGGATGGATTTTCTGACACTTCACCGAGTCCAACTCATTTTTATGGACAACCGGGCACCTATACGGTCTGTCTCACAGCCACTGACGGGACACAGACCAATACCCAATGCAACGTGGTGACCATTTCACAAACAGATTGTTGCTCAGGGCCAGTAACAACTACAACAGATTTAGGTCAATGCTGTTTTTCTTTGGCAATAGATAATCCTTATCAGCAATTTTTCACAGGTGTTAAAGTGACATTGCCTTCGCCCTATGTTTTCAATGGAGGTGTCAATTTTAATTTTTCGAATTGGGGATTGGCAGCTGCCCCTACCAATATGGTAGAATTGGGGTACATAGGTACTACTCACATGCCGATGCAAAACAACCTGCCGGTTATGGATTTTTGCCTCAGTCAGGCGACCTCAGGTCCAATTCCTTACACGATTGATTTGATGATTGGACCAAATGTGATTTGTACCATCACTGATACATTGGATTGCTTTTTATGTATTCCTGCTATAGGTACTGCCAGCACTACATTAGAAGCAAAAGTTAATCCTGCTGCCAGCTACGGATATATAGAACGTGGTACTGATATTATAGCGGATAAAAATACAGATGAAATTTATGTTTTGGGAGTAACTGGAGCAATAGATGAGTTAGGTAATCAAAGCAATATGTTCTTTCAGCATTTAGATAATTGTGGAGAGCAGTCAGGAGAATTTATGGTCGTTTCTGGAACTCCAATTCCTCTGCCTCAATTACAATATCCGATAATAGATGCAAAGTTTATTGATGTACGATCTCAGGGACTTACTTTAATTTCAAAACAGGTTGCTTTTGTAGCGGTTTGTACTGTTCGTAAAGGAGCGCAGACCGATTATGTCATTGTTCCATTAGAATCTGATGGAACCGCCATTGCTGCTATAGAACAACTCAATCTGACTCCTGAGTATGAAGAAATTGAGGATATTATTCGTGTAGGCGTCAACGATTGGGTATTGGTTGGTTCGTGTCGTTCACTTGGAGGAGGAGTACCAGCTACATTAAAGATGTTTGGGGTACGAATAAATATGGTTCCTCCATTTAATTCTACAGAGTTTCTTAGTAAATCCTATTTTAATATGGGAGTAAATTTTGATAGAACATCTGGTGTTGCTGTCACGCATGATCCTTCTACAAACTTGTTATATTTTACTGGAAAAGCTCCAAATGATCAACTCTCAGTGGTAGTAACGGATATGAATCTGGTACTACAAAATTGGATTACGATGGATGTTGATAATTTTTCAAATTCTGCAGAAACTGGTAAGTCCATAAAAATAATAGGAGGAGAACTTATTGTCTGGGGAGATATACAACAGGGCGGTTTTCAAGGTTCTATTAATCGAATTTTTATGACAAAATTGCAATTGCCGCTTCCTAGTGCTCCTGCTTCGCCTACTGTTTTGGTCAATAAAATATATGACATACCAGGGGGCGATGAGTTGGTATCTGAATTCATTGTTGATATCAATGGTGAATATGTAGTTGGTGGAACTGCTCGTGCGGAATTAAACATTAGCACACCAGGCTCGCCTCCGAATTCAAGACCTTTCTTGTTGAAAACAGATGCTTTTGGTAATTACATTTGGAGTAATATTTATCAAAACGCTCATCATTTAGAGGCAATTGATGAAGCCCCAGAGGGGTATGTTATGGTAGGGCAATTAGAGAAATCAGGTTCCAGTAATCCATTCCCTGCAAGCACATTTGATGCTTGGGTTGGTAAAGTAGATAGGAAAGGTGTGATGGCGGAATGTGATTGCTTTGACCCTGTTATTTTTGACGGAGTTGCTACAACGGGCCAATTTTCCCAACCTACAATGCAATCTCAGTCTATTGCTCCAGCAGGGGCATTTATGGATATTGCCTCGGTAATGACGGATACGATTCAAGACTTTTGTTTTCCTGGTTGCGCTACAGGTGGTCCAGGGAATCCTTGCCCAGGTGGATGCTGTTCCTATATTTCAGGGTATAAATTTATGGATGGTCAAAACGGCCCAGGAAGTTGCGATGGCGTTCAAGATTTGCCATTTGAACCCAATATTTGTGGTTGGACAATAGAGTTGTTTGACCCAGTTACCAATTTAGTAGTACAAACTAAACAAACCAACTCCGCAGGTTTTTATGCTTTTGGAAATATTTGTGCAGGAACTTATCAAGTTAGAGAAGTAAATCAGAATTGTTGGATTCAAAGTGCTCCTTCGGCAGGTGTTCATAATATTACAGTTGGAGCTGCAGATTATCATTTCAATGTGAACTTTGCTAACTGTCCAGAAATTGACTGTGACCGGCACTTAAATGCGAATTTAACTACTGTTTCTCTAACTCCAGATTGTATTCAAACTGTTTCGATAGATAACAACTCTTGTTTTGATTTAGGTCGAGTTGTTATTTCTACCAACAATGGGGTTGGTATCAGTAACCCTACACCCCAAGCAGGTTATCAACTTTGTGCGCTTTATCCGCCTACTTCTAATCAAATTTGTATTGAAGCAGCTGGAGGAGGTCCTATCTCTACAGGTTCAAGTTTGAGTTTAGTAGATGTTTCTTTGACCAATATTTGTAGCTACAGACAGGTTCCTCAAGATGTAGTGGTAGATTACTTTATCGAATTGCCATGTGGGGTAGATAGAAGTTTTTGTAGTGATACATTGATGGCGCAATGCCCCATCAATTGTCCAACAAAGTGCGATTCAACCTCGGCATCTTATATCGAAACGCCTGATACAACTGACATTTGTTGTTTCAATATCAATTTGACGAATCAGTTGAATGACTATTTTACGAAAGTGCAAATAAGACCGCTTTCGCCAACGACCTTTGTGCCAGGTAGTATGAATCTAAATACTGCTCAATGGTCAATGGTTCAAAACACCACTTCAATGGTGGAGCTACTTTCCAACACTGGAAATATTTGTTCTGGTTCTTCCGATAGATTTATTCCTGTTGGAAATTTCACACCAGTGAAAGTTTGTTTACAAGATTATATCTCATCACCTCAATATGTGGTGGTAGATTGGATTGGATGTGATGGAGATATTTGTTCAGATACGTTGACAATGGAATGTGATCGCTGTATCGAAATTGTCAATGATACGCTCTCTTGTGATGGTGCAGATTTGCAATATTGTTTTGATTTTAGAAATGTATGGAGCAAAGATGTCTGCCGTATCGATGTTGACTATTTGTTGCCAACAGGTGCAACCGCAACGCCATCTTCAACTACAATTAGCCCGTGTGTAATGCCTGGTCAATCATCAGGAACCTATTGTTGGGATATTGATAATGTGGGCAATGCAGATTCCTTGAAAATCGCTTTTCAAGTCTTTGAAGATAGTTGCTGTTGGTGTTTTACAGATACGCTTTGCTATGAAATACCGGTGTGCTGCGATACTTGCGAATCAATTCAATACATGGTCACGGATACCATTGTGAATGGCGACACCTGCTGCTACAATGTTGATGTATATCATTGTGTGGATAGCTTTTTTACAGGTATAAAAGCGCAGTCGCTGGGTAGTATTTATATGGGGCAACAATCGGCGGCTAATGATTGGTTTATGAATAATCCGCTGAATAACTGTGTCACCTATCATCCAAGGCCGACTCCTCCTCATAGTACTTATATTCCAGCAGGATGGAATAATAACAAAATGCAATTTTGTCTAAACGGCTATGATACCCCCGCGGATGTTCCCCAAGAAGTAGTACTGAAATGGCTTTCCGGTTCAGATACCAATATTATTTGTGAAGACACACTGACGTTCTTTTGCCAGCCACCTGATACTGATACCTGTGTTACGTTAGTGGATACCTCTTTTGTTTGTATCAATGACAGTACTTGGCAGCTTGATTTAGGCGTTCAGGTTCTTTCAAATTTCACTATTCAAAAAGCTGCATTACAGAGTTTGCATTCCAATCCGATTGGAGGAGTATTTACGCCTCCAATGCCAATGGTTTCGGGTACTTGGACAAGTGGGAATATTATCACTTTCCCATCTTTTACAGTCACGAATGTCAATCCAGGAGACTCTGTCTGTTTTTATGTGACGCTTTACGATAGTTTGTCGCCAATCAACAATTGTTGTCATACCGATACGATATGTCTGGTCGTGCCTCCATGTAATATGATTCAGCCGACAGGGTGTTGCGATAGTCTATATTTGTATGGCGATTCGGATGATAATAGTGTAGAGCGAATTAAACATTTGAATGGTCATCATTTTATTCTTTCCAATCAGGAAGATGCAACAGGAATTTATGGTGTTTTCTCAAAATTGGATGTATTTGGAAATATAATTTGGGAAACTCAAATGCCTATGCAAAGTCAATTATTTGATTTTGTAGAAATTTCTCCAGGAGGTGATTTCTTCCTTGTGGGGCGTACAATGCCAGTTGGAACCTCTGCTACAAGATGGTTTGATAATCAATCTTTAATCATAAAAGTTGGTGCAAATGGAAATATTACGATGGTTGAAGAACTTGATAACACAGGTAGAGAGGGCTTTTTCAAAATCGTAAATCATCCCAATCCTCCTTTGGCGACCCATCCATTTTACGTGTTGGGATTAGATAATGAAGATAATAGCACCACGGCTACTGCACAGGACAAGGCACATATTTACAATTATGATCAAAACCTGAATTTAAATTTCAAAGCAAAGTATGACTATATCCAAGTAGGGGGAGGAACTGTGGTAAGCACCGATGATGAATGGGTTGGACTTGAAGTCCTTTCTAATGGTAATCTTTTGATTATGGGGAATTCAATTCCTGGAAATCAAAGAGGAACTTTGATTGAAGTCAATTCAACCAATGGTGGAATCGTTCAAGATCAAGAGTCAAGTATTTCAAATCGGTATCGAGATGTACTAGAAACACCTGTAGGTAACATGGTGATTTGTGGTGGTGTATTTACCAATGGTGGTGCTCCAATTCATGGTTTATTGATTCTCGTTGATGTGAATCGAAATATTATTGATTATCATTTATACGATACAGACCAGATAGGAATTTTTGAAGAACTTGAAATGGGCGCCAATAACCATATTTACACTACGGCAAGGCATTTGGTAACGGGGCAGCCATATATTTTTGAGTTTGAAGATTCTGGTTCTCAACTCGTTCCATTGCAAGTGAAGTATTACAATGAAGGAGAAACTGCTTTTTCAAAAAGTCGAATTTTTACAGATGGGACGGTCAATAGATTGTATTATGCAGATACTCGAACGGGGCATCCTTATGGCTATGGTGCAGAAGACATCTTATATGGTTCTTTTGATTTAATGTTAACAGATAGCTGTTTGGTTGATACTTTCTTTAGTCCATCAAAACCGACATATATGCACAATGTACCGAGCACTACACTGCAAACAGGTGCGATACCAATAGTTACTAACCCTATTGTTACAGGAGTTCCTCCTAATTATTCAAGTCAAAATACTTGTCCAGATTCAATCATGATGTGTTGTGTTGATGAAATGCAATTTATAAGCGATGCTTCTTTGACGACCATTACGCCATCTGCTTTTAATAATGTAATTGTTGATAATCCGCTACTTAACGAGTGTCATCAAATAACGGTGGACTGGGGAGATGGCTCATCAACTACTACTGCCTTGGGTGACATGTTACCTTTCGTACATCAATATACGATGCCAGGAACATTTACGGTTACGGTCAATATTTTGGAAATTGATGCTGCGGGGTCAGTTTGTTGGGATTATTCTTTGAGCAATTCAACTACTGTTTCTGCCTCAAATTTAATTGCCGAAAATGGTATTCAGTTCTTCCCGAATCCTTTCGAAGATGCTTTTAAAATATCAATTGAAAATTCTAATCACAAAGGATTTAAGGTAGAGGTGTTAGACATGGGCGGTAAATTGATGAAGCAAGAAGAGATAGTACCCAATATTGGAATCAAGTCGCTTAATATTGGAGGTTTTGATTCTGGAGTTTACCTGATTCGCTTGACAGATAAAGAGGGCAATCGAGTTTCGCATAGAATGATCAAAATGAACTAATTTTAATTAATTCGCACCGAGCCATTATGGCTCGGTGCTTTTAAATTATAACTTAATGAAAATTAGATGTCCTCATTGTAAAGCAAGGCATGAATTCAAAAATATCTCTTTTAGAGATGAGGAAGGGACTGCTGTTTGTAATAATTGTGGGAAAGATTTTTCTGCAAAAAGGGCAACTATGGCTGGCCTAAGCCAAATACTTGAGCAAGAACATTTTGAAGGAAAAAATATTTCGGAAACCCCAAAAGGTATTTTTGTGATCAAATACACAGATCGCTTGGTTTTGGAAATTTCCAATTATGAAATTAAGACAGGTAAGTTTAGAGTGATTCCAGGTGGCATTTTGGTTTTAGTTACAAGTATTTTTATTCCTTTCGTTTTGGGTGATTTACCAACAGGTGATATAATGTTCCTATTTGTGTTTTCTGTGTTTGTATTGACGGGCTGGTTTTTAACGACTACTGGTCTTGCTGCTTGGATAAATAAGACGCATATAGTAGTTTCTGAGAAAAATTTAATTGTAAAGCATAGACCAATACCTTTCAAAGGAAAGAAAATACCTACTCAAGACATCGCACAAGTGTTTATAAAACAGCATCGTCATTCTGATGGGGAAGGAGGGCATAGCACCTCTTGTTCCGTAAATGCAGTTTTGAAAAATGGGCAAGACAAAAAGATTGTCTCAGGATGGAGATCACCTTTACATGCAGTTTTTGTTGAAACAAAAATTGAAGAATTTTTAAAAATAAAAGACGGTAAAGTGGAAGGTGAATATGATGCTCCTATTTATCCAAACTTTAGCACTTCGGGCATTTTAGGGATTTTTAAAAACACCTACTCATCGATAAAAAATCAATATAAAGACAAATGAAATGGATGAAAGAGGAAAAACCTTTAAAATAGTAGAAAGAGAATATGGGTATAAAAATCAAATGGTAGGCTCAGGATCTTTTTTGAGTTCTATTGTTCAATTTCTGAGAAAGAACTTTGACATTTCCAATGAAGTAATAACTATCGAAAACTGGAATAAAAATAAATCAACTATTGACAAGTCAATAAAACTTAGAGATGATCCATTACGAAATTTTTGGATTCATCCATTTATAATATTGTTTTTAGGATTCTTTGTGTGGCTTTTGTTTTTTGTAAAAGGTGGTTTTTTTGCCTTTTTAATAGGTCTCTTTTTTTTATTTATCATTTTACTAGTTATCAATCAGCTTTTTCAAAAACTTAAGATGTATTTCAGGTATGGGACTTCAACAATTATTCTAAATAATTTTCCAATTAAAAGTAGTGGTGAATTAGATTTAACTTTTCAGAATGAAAAAATTATAAATGACTTCCCCGTATTGACTTATACACTTCAATTTATTGAAGAAAAAAAAGTTCGAAAACAAAAGTCTGATGGGGAGACTAAAAATAATGTGTTTTTCAAATCTTGGTATCGTGAGCAAGGGGAATTTCAAACAAACTATTCTGGTGGAGATATCTTATTGACACTTCCATCTGATCTTCCAGGGAATACCCTTTATGGCAATCCTCTTTATTATTGGACATTGGATGTTGAAAGTGAAAAAGATGATCATAAATATTTTACAACTTTCTTTTTACCGGTAGATTGAATATCTAATTTTCTCAGGATTAATAGTGGAAAGGTGAAATTGGAATATCACTTTTTGTACAATTCAATTTCTGATGTAGAATATATACTAACTGTCGAAGCGAATTAGTTCGCTTCGGCTTTTTTTATTGGGTTTAGGTCTGCAAATTCTTGCCTTCTGATTTAATTGTTAGTTTTGTTTGCGCTCAAAGACAAATTTTACTTACCTCCTTACCCGAATAGATATGAATTGGAAAAAAAAGCTATTGCTAAGCATGGTTTTTCTTTGTTTCCTTAATGCAGATGTTTTT